>JBDSKP010000129.1:0-6197 GCA_039916925.1 Duganella sp. | reverse complement strand
GCCCAAGTCGCGGATACGCGGCGCAAAACGGAAGCCCAGCAGGTGCATCAAAGCGAAGACATGGTCGGTGAAGCCCGCCGTGTCGGTGTAGTGTTCCTCAATGCGCAGGTCGGCTTCGTGATACAGCAGGCCGTCGAGCACATAGGTCGAGTCGCGCACGCCCACGTTGACCACCTTGATATGAAACGGCGCGTATTGGTCGGAGATATGGGTGTAGAAGGTTCGCCCTGGGCTACTGCCATATTTCGGGTTGATGTGCCCGGTGCTCTCGGCTTTGCTGCCGGTTCTGAAATTCTGGCTGTCTGACGATGACGTGGTGCCGTCGCCCCAATGTGTGGCGAAGGGATGCCGGAACTGCGCGTTCACCAGCTCAGCCAGCGCCGTCGAATAGGTTTCGTCACGGATATGCCAGGCTTGCAGCCAGGACAGCTTGGCGTAGGTCGTGCCAGGGCAGGACTCGGCCATCTTGGTCAGTCCCAGGTTGATCGCATCGGCCAGGATGGTGGACAGCAGCAGGTGCTTGTCCTTGGCCAGGTCGCCCGATTTCAGGTGCGCGAAGTGTCGAGTGAAGCCCGTCCACTCGTCTACCTCCAACAACAATTCGGTGATCTTGATGTGCGGCAGCGCCATCGCTGTCCGGTCGATCAGCGCCTGCGCGGTGTCGGGCACCGCCGCATCCAGAGGCGTGATCTTCAGTCCCGACTCGGTAATGATGGCATCCGGCAGGTCGTTGGCCAGCGCCATGCGGTTGACCGTGGCGAGCTGCGTTTCCAGCAGCGTCAGCCGGTCATGCAGGTACTTGTCGCAGTCGGTGGCCACGGCCAGCGGCAATTCGCTGGACTGCTTGAGGCTGGCGAATTTCTCGGGCGGCACCAGGTAGTCTTCAAAGTCCTTGAACTGGCGCGATCCCTGTACCCAGATGTCGCCGGAACGCAGCGCGTTCTTCAGTTCCGACAACGCGCACAACTCGTAGTAGCGCCGATCGATGCCGGCATCGGTCATCACCAGTTTCTCCCAGCGTTTCTTGATGAAGCCGGTCGGGGCATCGGCGGGCACCTTGCGGGCGTTGTCGGCGTTCATGGCGCGCAACACCTCGATGCCTTCGAGCACGTCCTTGGCCGCGGGCGCAGCACGCAGCTTGAGTACGTCGAGGAATTCCGGCGCGTAGCGGCGCAACGTGGCGTAGCTCTCGCCGATGCGGTGCAGGAAATCGAAGTCCTCGGGCTGCGCGAGCTTCTGCGCCTCGGTGACGCTCTCGGCGAAGGCGTCCCAGGACATGACGGCTTCGATGGCGGCGAACGGATCGCGGCCAGCTTGCTTGGCCTCGATCAGCGCCTGGCCGATGCGGCCGAACAGTCGCACCTTGGCGTTGATCGCCTTGCCGGACGCTTGAAACTGTTGCTGATGCTTGTTCTTGGCGGCGTTGAACAGCTTGCCCAGGATGCGGTCGTGCAGGTCGATGATTTCGTCGGTGACGGTGGCCGTGCCCTCAATGGCGAGCGCCACTAGGGTCGCGTAGCGACGCTGCGGCTCGAACTTGGCCAGGTCGGCGGGCGTCATCTGGCCACCTTCACGGGCGATCTTGAGCAGGCGGTTCTGGTGAACCAGCCGCTCGACACCTGCGGGCAGGTCGAGGGCTTGCCAGGCTTTGAGGCGCTCAATGTGTTCGAGCATATGGCGCGAATTCGGCTTGGCGGGTGACTGGCGTAGCCAGGCCAGCCAGGTCGTCTTGCCGTTGTCGCGGCGCTTCAGCAGATCATCGAGGCGATGCCGATGCACGTTCAATAACGGTTCGGACAGTGTTTCGTAAATGCGCCGATTGGCGCGGGTGATGGCCTCGGCACTGGCGCGCTCGATGGCGTTGATCGCGGGCAGAATGACCAACAGCCGCCGCAGGTGCTCAATCAGGGCGTTGGCCAGCACGATGCCTTTGTCGGTCTGCATGGCCAACTCGGTCAGCGTGTGCACGGCTTGCCGGTAGTGGCTCATGGTGAAGGGTTGGAAGCCGAACACCGTTTGCAGCTCGGCCAGGTGCTCGCGCCGAGTCTGCTCGCGCTGTCCGTACTCCTCCCAACTTTCGACGCCGACCTTGAGCTGATCGGCAACCAGTTTCAGCAAAGGCGGATATGGCGGTTGATCGACGCCAAGGATGATGCTGGGGAACCGCAGGTAACAAAGCTGCACGGCAAAGCCCAACCGGTTTGCTGGCCCGCGCCGTTGCCGGATGAGGGACAGGTCGGTTTCACTGAACGTGTAATACCGGATCAGGTCGTCCTTGTTGTCCGGCAACGCCAGCAGGCTTTCCCGCTCGGCGGCGGACAAGATGGAACGATGCGGCATAGCTATCCAGTTCTCAAGTATTGATACAGGGTTTCGCGGCTGATGCCATAGTCGCGGGCGACCGCTGCCTTTTGCTCACCCTCGGCGATGCGGCGTTTCAGTTCGACAATTTGCAGTTCGCTCAAAGACTTTTTGCGACCCCGGTACGCACCGCGCTGTTTGGCCAGCGCAATGCCTTCACGCTGCCGCTCGCGGATCAAGGCACGCTCGAACTCGGCAAACGCGCCCATCACCGACAGCATCAAATTCGCCATCGGCGAATCCTCGCCGGTGAAGGCCAGGCTTTCCTTGACGAATTCGATGCGCACGCCGCGCTTGGTCAGACCCTGCACGATACGGCGCAAGTCATCCAAGTTGCGTGCCAGCCGATCCATGCTGTGCACCACCACGGTATCGCTTTCGCGCACGAAGGCGAGCAGCCTTTCCAGCTCGGGGCGCTGGGTGTCCTTGCCGGATGCCTTGTCGGTGAACACCCGCGCCACCTGAATCCCTTCCAATTGCCGCTCCGGGTTCTGGTCAAAGCTGCTGACGCGGACGTAACCGATGCGTTGACCGTACAAGATGCCTCCAATGGGTAATGTGTCAGAGTGAAATCTATTACTCTTGACTGATTGTGTCAATAAATTTAAGATTAGACTCTATTCTGACGCGATTGTGGCTCAACTCCTGACGTACTGTTAGGGTATAGCCTATTTTGACAGAACTGCTGGAATGTTGAGTCTACCTACTTGCCCGCCGCATAGTAGGAATATTGGCCCGAAACCATTCCTAGTTGTCCCGTAGGCCAATTTTGGGTTTCCAAGATAGGTTCCATACTGTTGCTTTACCTGATCCCGAAAGCAGCTGACATGAAACTCAAGCAAATCTCCTCCATTGCACTTGCCTTGGCCGTAACGTTCAGCGCAGGCGCATCTTACGCCCAGGCTACGTCCAACATTGCACAGCGCGAAGCCGCCTATACGGTACAGCTTCAAGAGATCCGCAATGCGACCGTGAAGGTCACTTACGGAAACACTACCTTCCTTGTCGATCCACTGTTGGCGAAGAAAGGCGCTTACCCCGGTTTTGAAGGAACCTATCGTAGCCATCTGCGCAATCCAATGATTGAGCTTCCTATGGCGGCACAAGACGTCATCAAGGACGTTGATGCTGTCATCGTTACCCATACCCACTTGGACCACTGGGACGATGCCGCGCAGAAGACGCTGCCGAAAGGGATACCTCTGTTCGTGCAGGATGATGCCGACGCAAAAGTCATCCGTGCGCAAGGATTTACCGACGTGCGCGTACTGGGCGAGAACACGGAGTTTAAAAGCGTGTACATGCATAAGATTGGTGGCCAGCACGGAACTGACTTCATGTATTCGTCCCCTCAGCGGGCGGAAATTCTCGGCAAGGTGATGGGGGTCGTATTCACTGCACCAGGCCAAAAAACCGTGTACATCGCAGGCGATACCATCTGGCGCCCCGAGGTGGATCAAACGCTGACCAAATTCAACCCGGATGTGATCGTGCTGAACACGGGTGATGCTCGCTGGACCGGCCTCAACGATCCTATCATCATGGGTAAAGAAGATACGTCCCATGCTTACAAGGCGGCTCCTCACGCCAAAATCGTTGCTGTGCATATGGATGCAATCAACCATACTGCGCTCAGCCGCGTGGAACTGCGCAAGTACATTGCGGAAAAAAAGCTTGGCGACCGAGTGCTGGTTCCAGCCGACGGTGAATTCTTGAATTTTTAAGATTGCCAGGGCTGCCGCATATTGAGCGGCAGCCAATCTATAGGAGAAACAAATGAAAAACGCGCTGATTGTTATCGACGTACAAAACGATTATTTCGCCGCCGGCGGTTTTACGCTCGAAAACGCCGACGTCGCTTGCAGGGGAGCAGCAGAGGCGATCGCGCAGGCGAAACGCGATGGCTGGCTGGTCGTTGGTGTTCAACATATCAATGCACCGGGTGCCCCTGCGTTCTTGGCAGATACTGAAGGCGTGAAGATTCACCCGTCTATTGCAGATGCACTTGGTGACGCCCAGATTATCCTCAAGAAGGAAGCGGACAGTTTCTTTGAAACGGAACTGGAGGCAATCCTGCGCGATAACGGTGTTACCGATATCTATCTGACTGGAATGATGACCCAGCACTGCGTTACGCACACCGCTCTTTCACCACAGGCCAACGGGATGAACGTGAATATCATCGCGAATGGCTGTGCTGCTCCTTCACAAGCCCTCAGTGACCTCGCATTGACGGGCCTTGCCGCACGCTGCACGATTGTCTAGTTCCGATACGCATTGTCGGGCCAGTTAGCAGCAACAAGTGATTTACCAAGGGGTGGTTCATCATGACGAATCATATTCGGCCCGATGCATAAATAGGATATAATCAGGCCATGCAAAAAACAATGCAGGCTCATCCATTAAAGATTGCGGTTCTTGCCTTCAACGGCATTAATCCCTTTCATCTGTCAGTCCCATCGCTGGTGTTTGGCACGTCTCCCAGCGACGGGAATTCTCCCAATTTCGAGGTGATTGTCTGTTCAGTTGAAAGCAGTTCGTTGCAAACTACCGCCGGTTTTACAATCGACACCTCTGAGAATCTTGCGGCAATTGATGATGCAGATATTGTCGTCTTACCGGCCTGGCATGACGACTTGCGTGCGGCCCCTCCGACCTTGTTAAATGCATTGCGTCGATCCCATGTGCGTGGAGCTCGGGTAGTTGGCCTATGTCTCGGGGCTTTTCCTCTGGCTGAAGCTGGTCTGCTTGATGGGCGAATCGCCGCGACGCACTGGGAGAGTGCAAGTGAATTGACTCGAAAATATCCAAAAGTAAAAGTCGATTCCCAAGTACTCTACGTGGACGAAGGCAACGTACTTACTTCGGCAGGAGTTGCTGCTGGTCTAGATTGCTGCTTGCATCTTTTACGTCAAATCTCCGGCGCAGAGACCGCTAATCGGGTTGCGAGACGTCTGCTAATCGCGCCTCATCGTCAGGGCGGGCAAGCCCAGTTCATTGAGCGGCCGGTGCCGACGTCAAACAGCGACAGTCGCCTTTCCACGCTTATCGAGTGGGTCACTGAACACCTGGACCAGCAGCATAGCGTGGACTCCCTGGCGGAGGCAGTATCGATGAGCCGACGCAATTTTACCCGTCACTTCCGTCAAACAACAGGAACGTCGTTCAAGCAATGGCTGCTCAATCAACGCCTTGCACACGCACAGCGAATTCTTGAAAGAAGTGACTCCTCTATTGAAATCGTCGCGCAGGCTGCTGGGTTTGGAAGCGTACTTTCACTTCGTCAACACTTCCAAGCATGTTTTCGTACAACGCCGTCAGCGTACCGTAAACAGTTCAAGTCTGGCCTACCCAGTTCTCTCCCCTGCTGATTAAAGCCACATGCCCTAGAAGTTCTCGAAGTAATCCTTCGGGAGCTTTTCGGTGACGCCGTGAAGGCGGACAAGAAATCGCGCCTTCGCTCGCTTAAAGATCTGGACGAAGCGGCCGCCACCCTCGACAGCGCATGTCAAATTCTGCTGGACGATACCGTGCCGGATACCGAGCTACGCAAACAATTGTTTACGCGGATTTCGCCAAGCGCGCTCGCGCTGGCTCTTGCCGGCGTCAACAAGTGAATTCGGCCTACCGACAATGTGTACTATCAGGAACTGGATGCCAAGTATAAGACGGTGCGACGCTTTTTGCCATCGCTGGTTGAACACATTCATTTTGGCGCAAATGCGGCTGGTGAGCCGTTTATCGCCGCCTTCGCCTCGCTCCGTGCAAAGTAAGCGTGACGCCACCGACGTCTGGACGTAACGGTAGTTGTCAACAAAGATGTCGCGTCAAGTCAT
>JBDSKP010000128.1:0-3195 GCA_039916925.1 Duganella sp. | reverse complement strand
GCGTCCGATGTGGCCCGGCCTGATTGATTGGTTGGGCAACAGCGCGCGCCTCGCCGTGCAGGTCTTCCTCGTCATCGGCGGCTTCCTGGCCGCCAAATCGCTGTCGCCGCTGGGGCACGCCGGGCTGGCCGATCCGTTCGGGGCGATCTGGCGGCGCTACGCCAAACTGGCGCCGCCGTTCATGGTGGCCACCCTGCTGGCCGCCGCCGCGTCCGCGCTGGCCGGCAAGTTGATGGCGCACGACTCCATTTCCGGTGCGGCGACGTTGGGCCAACTGGGCGCGCACGCGCTGTTGCTTCATGGCGTGCTCGGCTACCCATCGCTGTCGGCGGGGGCCTGGTACGTCGCCATCGATTTCCAGCTGTACGCGCTGATGGCGTTGATGCTGTGGTTCGCGGGCCGCATGGCCGCCAACCGCCGGCTGCCGTGGCTGATGCCGGGCGTGGTCGCGCTGGCCGTCACGCTTTCCCTGGTTTACTTCAATCTGAACGCGGACTGGGACAACTGGGCGCCGTATTTCTTCGGCAGCTATGGCTTGGGGCTAATGGCCTGGTGGGCCAGCGATCCACGCCGCAAACCGGGCGCCGCGTCATTGCTGGTGGGAATCGCATTTCTGCCCGTGCTGGCGGCGCTGGCGCTGGATTTCCGCAGCCGCATCGCGCTGGCGATGGCGACCGCCTGCGTTTTGGTGTTGTTTGGTCGCGCGAAAACAACATCCGAGGGGCAGGGCTGGTCGGTCGTCAACGGTTTGGCGCGCATATCGTATTCCGTGTTTTTGATCCACTTTCCGGTCTGTTTAGTGGTCAACGCGGCGTTCACCCGTTTTGTCCCGCCCGAGCCGGAATTGCAGGCTTTCGGCATGCTCGTCGCCTGGGCCGCCAGCCTGGCCGCCGGCGCCGTGTTCCATAGCTGCGTGGAGACGCCGCTGGCGCGCCTGGTCCAACGCACCGGGGATCGCACCGTTATGCGTCCGGCCTCGGCTTAGACGGCGTCCACCGTCCGCGCCAGCCAAAAAAAGCCAATCCGCAAGGGTTGGCTTTTTTTATTTTCTGTTTCACGAAAAAAAGCGAACATTGCTAGTTATATGATTTTGGAATATGAATTTGCAAATAAATGATAGATTGGCATTGTTGAGGCGGGCGTAATATGAAAGTCATGCAGCCATGGCAAGTACAAGAAGGACTGCAATAACAACACAGGAGATAACATGTCAATGCCCCAGACCCGTATGCGTAAAACCGTATTGGCCGTCCTCGTCGCCGAAGCCCTGATTTCCCTCGGCGCCTCGGCACAAACCGCCGATCAGCCGGTGATCGATCCTTCCGCCACAGTCGTCGTCAGTGGCATCCGCGCTTCCCTCAGTTCGTCGCTGTCTACTAAACGCATGCAGGACGGCGTGGTCGACGCCGTGTCGGCCGAGGACGCCGGTAAATTCCCCGACACCAATATCGCCGAGTCCCTGCAGCGCGTGACCGGCGTGCAGATCCAGCGTAACGGCGGCGAGGGCCGCTACATCTCCGTGCGCGGCCTCGGCCCCGAATTCAACAATGTGCTGGTCAACGGCCGCACCATGACCAGCGACACCGGCGGGCGCGAGTTTTCGTTCGACATGCTGTCGTCCGACCTGATTTCCAAGGTGCTGGTCTACAAGACTTCGCAGGCCTTCCTGCCCGAGGGCGGCATCGGCTCGACGGTGGACATCCAGACCGCGCGTCCGCTGTCGGGCAAGGTGGGGCACTCGACGGTGTTCAACGCGTCCAGCTCCTACGACGACAATTCGAAGAAGTACACTCCCAACGCCAGCGGCATGTATTCCTTCGCCAACGAGGCGCGCACCTTCGGCGTGGCCGGTTCGGTGTCGTACACCGACCGCGCATCCAAGCAGAACAAGGCCATCAACGACGCCTGGAACTACCGCGACGTGTCGATGATCAACGGCGACCTCAACTCCAAAGGGTTGACGATGGCCGACGTCACCACGCGCAAGTTGTATATGCCGCAGAGCTACGGCTTCCAGCAGGAGGAGGAGAGCCGCAAGCGCCTGGTCGGCAACCTGGCCGTGCAATACAACCCGTCGCCGACCTGGAAGCTCAGCGCCGACGCCCTGTTCTCGCGCCTGGACCAGAAGAACGACGTGATCGCCGTGAGCGACTGGAACAATCCGGTCCAGTTGGGCGTGAAGTACGACCAGAACGACCAGGTGACCAGCTTCCTGCGCCCCGGTTCCAACTTCTACGCCAACAATCCGGAGATCGCCGGCGCCGGCAAGCTGCTCGGCGAAGCCAATTCCAACGACATGATCGTCAAGGGCGGCGACCGCCTGTCGATCACCCGCGCCTTCGGCCTGAACTCGAAATGGAGGATCGCCGACGAATGGCGCCTGGAGGGCGACGTGTCGACCTCGCGCTCGACGTCGGCCTCGCCGGACATGTGGGTGGTGGCCGGCATGGTGCCGAAAAACGGCGACGTGCTCAGCTTTAACGGCACGCCCAGCATCACCTTCGGCGACGGCCTGGCCGACCCGACGGCGGTGCGCGCGCACGCCGTCTCCAACGGCCAGGTCAACCTCCACGACAAGTTGAAGGAGGGGCGCATGAACCTGTCGTGGGACCACGAGATGGGTTACTTCAAGGGCGCCGACACCGGTGTCGGCTACTCGCAGCGCGAGGTCGGCCGCCTCACCTACAGCAGCGATTCGTGGAACGCCTTCAGCGGCTACCACGTGGGCCTGCCGGCCAGCCTGTTCACGGTGACGCCGCTGGAGAACTTCCTCGGCGGCGGCGCCCAGGTGCCGTCGGCGTATTTGCGCTTCGACCCGCACGCCTACATCAATTACCTGAACCAGCCGTCGCTGCTGCCGCAGTCCAACGATCCGGCCCTGTATTCCGACAAGACCAAGTATCCGAACGGCCCGATGGCGATCGACTACACCAAGCCGTCGTCGTGGGGCGTGGAGGAGAAGGTCAAGAGCCTGTTCCTCGACACGCGCTGGGAGGGCAGCGGCTGGTCGGCCAACGCCGGCATGCGCATGGTGCGCGTGAACTCGAGCTCCACCGGCACCAGCCGCGTGTTGCTGTCGGCGGTCAAGAGCCCGAACGACACGACCTTCATTTCGCAGTGGGGCCCGTACCAGGTCATCACCGTCGACAACAGCTATAACAGCTACCTGCCGTCGGCCAATCTGAAAGTCGACCT
>JBDSKP010000127.1:0-4519 GCA_039916925.1 Duganella sp. | reverse complement strand
TCAACATATCGATGTCCTTTAAAGTGATACCGAACAATTATTGTCTGCGGGTAGCATGTTTCAATTGATGTACATCAATTGTGGGGGGATAGTCTGGAACAAAAAAAGCGTCGCCCTCGTCTCACCCAAGTGGCTGGCCCACTTTGATTAACCAACGGGGAGGCGAAAAAAATGAACAGGACCAAGCAAAATAAATGGGTTGCAATGTTATGCATGGCGGCATTGGCCGGATGTGCTTCGGATCGGATGTCCGGTGATACATCGAGCAGTGCGGACAGCGACTACATGGCTCCGGGCGGCAGCGCCGCGTCGAGCAACGCCGGGACAAGTAGCCAGAGCAGCAGAACCAGCGGCGAAACCGGCAGCAGCACAGCGGGAACAGGGAGCGGCGGCACGGGCAGCATGGGAAGCAGCAGCACGGGAAGTACAAGCGGCATGGGCGGCACCGCCAACAGCGGCTTCGCGCAAACCTCGCACGGAACTGTGCAGGCCATCGATCAGATGCAACGTCAGGACGTGGGCGTGGGCGCGATGGGTGCGGCGGCGGCTGGTGGCGCCATGGCCGGCTCGCCGACCGACCGGGTGTATCGGGTCACCGTGCGCATGGACGACGGCAGCAGCCAACTGATCGTGGTCGACTCCATGCCGCCCTACAAGATCGGTGACAGGGTCCGCTACAACAACGGCACCTTGTCGCCGTATTAATACAACTGTTCGACCTGGTAGCCGCGCCGTTTGAGCAATTGCGGCAAGCCATCGTCACCCACCAGATGCAGCAGGCCAACGCCGACAAAGGCCACTTGGTCTTGCTGCATGATGCGCTCGATATTGGCGACCATTTCCGGATTGCGCTTGCCCAGCAGCACGCGCTGCATGAAGCCCGCGGAGATGGAATCACCGGTGGTGGCCGACTGCCAGGCCGCCTTGATGCCGGGCGCGTCGGCCGAACTCCACGCTTCGATCAACGCCTGCGACTTCTTCAGCGACGAACCGCTGGCCAGATCGGCCAACGTTTCCGCCAGATACTGCTCCTGCTGACGCGCATCCAGCATCTCGAACAGACTCAGCTGGTATTCCGCGCTTTCGAGTTCGTGTACGGTCTTTTCCTGCTTCTGGGCGGCGGCCAGCAACGCGTATTCGACCGCCTGGCTGCGCTGGAAGCCGTGCAGGTCCAGCTCGGTGCCCACCAGCAGATTGGCGATCAGCCACGGCTTGTAGTGCTGCACCGATTGCAGCGACAAGCCCGCCTTGGCCAGCGCCGGCATCATTTTGTTCAGCGTGGCCGGACTCAGATGGTTCTGCACCATGTCGCCGTCCGCATAGCGGCCATGCCGGGCCAAGGCCTTCTGGAACGGCACATCCTGCCGAATGTCGAGCTCAAGGACCAGCGTCTTGGAATCGAGCAGCGCCCGCGAAGCCTCGGGATCGAGCGGATAGAAACCATCCTTGCCGACATGGATGGTCCCGAACAGGTAACTGGTTTTACCGTCGTGGGTAATCTTATAAAGCTGGCCGCGCCGTGGCGTGGACGTTTCGCTCACGCCGGCGGCGAACACAGCTTCGCTGACCAAACCGAGCAACAACGCGAACAAAATAACAAGTTTCGAAGGCATGCGAATTCCCGACGATAGCAGGAGATGCCATCGAAATAACATTATTTAAGGAGAAGGGGAGTGGCGCGGCGTGGCGCTCTACTGTTTCCTATAGTAAATCAGGAAGGCGCTGAGGAAAAACATTTTGCGAAATCCAACGCGAATTTCGGCAAATTAAACACACTTAAATGGCAGGGAAATAATAAAAAGGCTGTCCAAATATAAAGATATTGGCGCTTTAACATCGGATAGCTATACCCACGTCCACTCCAAGGGCTTCATTGAAACCTGTGCGGTCGGCCCGATATGCCGTTCATGATCCCATTTTCCATACTCGACCTCGCCCCGATCGCCGAAGGCGGCAACGCTTCCGCCTCGTTCCGCAACACGCTCGACCTCGCCCAACACGGCGAGCGCTGGGGGTATAACCGCTACTGGCTGGCGGAACACCACGGCATGCCGGGCATCGCCAGCGCCGCGACGGCCGTGGTCATCGCGCACGTGGCCGGCGGCACCTCGACCATCCGTGTCGGCGCCGGCGGCATCATGCTGCCCAACCACGCGCCGCTGGTGATCGCCGAGCAGTTCGGCACCCTGGAAGCGCTGTATCCGGGCCGCATCGACCTCGGGCTGGGCCGCGCGCCCGGCTCCGACCAGACCACGGCCCGGGCGCTGCGCCGCACGCTCGAAACGGACGCCGACGCCTTCCCGCAGGACGTGCTGGAGTTGCAGGATTACATGTCGGACACGCCACGCCAGCGCGTGCTGGCCGTGCCCGGCAAAGG
Source organism: Duganella sp. (assembly GCA_039916925.1). Taxonomy (GTDB): domain Bacteria; phylum Pseudomonadota; class Gammaproteobacteria; order Burkholderiales; family Burkholderiaceae_D; genus Rugamonas. The sequence continues at coordinate 2,142 of JBDSKP010000127.1, read as the reverse complement.
CGCCAAGGTGCCGCTGTGGATACTCGGCTCGAGCACCTTCGGCGCGCAACTGGCCGCGCACATGGGTTTGCCGTTCGCGTTCGCCTCGCACTTCGCGCCGCAAATGATGATGCAGGCGCTCACGCTATACCGGAACAACTTCCAGCCATCGGCGCAGCTCGACAAGCCGTACGTCATGCTCGGCTTCAACGTGTTCGCCGCCGACACGGATGAAGAGGCACGCTTGCGCGCCACCTCGATGCAGCAAGCCTTCGTCAACCTGCGCACCGGCAAGCCGTCGCGCCTGCAACCGCCGAAAGCGGGGTATCTGGAAGCGCTGGGGCCGCAGGAACGCTCCATGCTGGACTCCGTGCTGTCGTGCAGCGCGATCGGCGCGCCGGAGACGGTCGGCCGGCAGTTGCAGGAGTTCATCGCCCGTACCGGCGCCGACGAGCTGATGATCACCTCGCAAATCTTCGAGCACGCGCACCGGCTGCGGTCGTACGAAATCACCGCCGAAGTGCACCAATCGCTCAAGCGCGCCGAGGCGGTCCTCTAAGCCACCAAAAATCACCAAGCTCAGCAGCATTTTGCGATCGCCGGTAAAATTACCGGCTGCAAAATGAAGGAGCACCCGTGAGCCAGTCCCACGCCCAGCAAGATCTCTCCCCCGGCCTGGTCTGGCTGTTCGCCGTCGCCACCGGGCTCATCGTCGCCAACCTGTACTACGCGCAAACCCTGGTCGGCCCGATCAGCCGCGCCACCGGACTCGATCCGGGCGCCGCCGGGCTGATCGTCACGCTCACGCAAATCGGTTACTGCCTCGGGCTGCTGTTTATCGCCCCGCTCGGCGACCTGGTCGAAAACCGCCGCCTGATCTTCATCGCGCTGCTGACCAGCGCCGTGGCCCTGCTGGCCGCCTCCGCCACCAGCAATCCCAACCTGTTCCTGCTGGCCGCCTTCTGCATCGGCCTCGGCACGGTGGCCGCGCAAATCGTCGTCCCGTTCGCCGCGCACATGTCGCGTCCGGAAACGCGCGGCAAAACCGTCGGCAAGGTCATGAGCGGCCTGCTGATGGGCATCATGCTCGCGCGTCCCGTCGCCAGTCTGATCGCCGACGCCCTGAACTGGCACGCCGTGTTCGTCATCTCCGCCATCACCACCACCGCCCTCGCCTTCCTGCTGCGCGCGCGGCTGCCGCAGCGGCATCCGAACTCCGGCCTGCACTACTTCCAGCTACTGGGTTCGATGTGGCACCTGCTCAAGACCACGCCCGTATTGCGCCGCCGGGCCGCCTACCACGCATGCATGTTCGGCGCCTTCAGCCTGTTCTGGACCAGCGTCTCGCTCGAATTGACGGGGCCGTACTTCCACCTGAGCCAAACGGGGGTGGCCATATTCGCGCTGGTCGGCGTCGCGGGCGCGATCGCCTCGCCGATCGCCGGCCACCGGGCCGACCAGGGCAAGAGCCTGTCGACCACGTTCATCGCGTTCGCGCTGGGGGCGACGGCGTTCGTGCTGCCGCTGCTGATACACGTCAACCGGATCGTCGACCTCGGCGTGCTGGTGCTCACGTCGATCCTGCTGGACATGGGCGTCTCGGCCAACCTGGTCACGGGGCAGCGGGCGATTTTCGCGCTGCCGGCGGAGATCCGCGCGCGCCTCAACGGCCTCTACATGGCCTTGTTTTTCATGGGCGGCGCGTTGGGTTCGTCGCTGGGCGGCTGGATGTTCGCCGCGCACGGCTGGCGCGGCGTGCTGCTGGCCGGGCTCGTGTTCCCGCTGGTGGCGCTCTGCATCTTCGCCACCGAACCCGGGGTCAAGTCTAACATTGCTACACGGGCTGAGCCGTCAGGCGCCGGCGACGGATCATAGATGGCGGATTACGGCGTTCCGCCTAATCCGCCCTACGTGGATCCGAGGTGTTTTTTAGAGCGCGATATCCGGCGCCTGGCGTGGTTTTTTCGAGGTATTTTTAGGGCGCGGTATCCTGCGTCAGCGCCCTCCACACGATCCATGTGATTTTGCCGTGGGATTTATTTGCGTCGCATCGTGCCGTCGGCCTTGTACTCGATCTCCTGGACCAGGATCGAGCGGCGATGGTCGCCGCCGCCAGGCAGCACGTTGTCGTGGTAGAACAGCAGCGTCTTGCCGTCATGTTCC
>JBDSKP010000126.1:0-6963 GCA_039916925.1 Duganella sp. | reverse complement strand
AAATTTTGCTGATCCACCTGCTCAAGCTCAAGTACCAGCCGGCGCGCGCGTCCAACGGCTGGCGCGGCACCATCAGCGAGCAACGTCGCCGCATCAAACGCCTGCTGAAGGAAATGCCCAACCTGGCTAATTCAATTGATGAGTATCTGCTGGACGCGTACCCGGACGCCGTGGATGGCGCGGCGGCCGAGACCGGCCTGCCTAAGGCGACCTTCCCAACAAGCAATCCATTCACAGGCCAGCAAATATTCGACCCCGACTACCTACCGTAGCAGAAGGTGAACCATGGACGATCACATCAAAACCGACCACGAAGCCGACTTTCTCGTTTGGACCAGCACCCAGATCGAACTGCTGCGCGCCAAGCGGTTCGACCAGCTGGACCTGGAAAACATCATCGAGGAGCTCGAGAGCATGGCGCGCGCGGAAAAACATCAACTCGAGCATCGGATCGAAAGATTGATCACCCATCTGTTGAAGTGCAAACTCCAACCCGACCAGATATCCGGCAGTTGGCTGGGCATGATAAGGGAACAGCGCCACCGCATCGCGAAATTGCTAAAGGCGATGCCAAGCATGAAGCCGCTGCTAGACCAATACATCACACTGGCTTACGACCACGCTGCGGCCCGAGCCGCGGACGAAACAAAGATGCCCAGATCCGCTTGTCCGGCCACGATGCCGTTCACCAAGGAACAATTGCTCGATCCCGACTACCTCCCCTAAAGCCGCCGCACCAAATAAAAAGCCGCCGATTCCTTTAAAAGAATCAACGGCTTTCGAATTTGGTTGCGGGGACAGGATTTGAACCTGTGACCTTCGGGTTATGAGCCCGACGAGCTGCCAGACTGCTCCACCCCGCGTCTGTGCAATCATTATAGGGCACTTCGGCAATTTAGGCAATGTTAATCCTGAAATCGCGCGTGATAGTCCGAATAAATGCATTCGCCGTTCCCTGTAGCCCATGCCGCGCGGGGTGCAATCGGTGTAAAGTAACCAGCATGAACAAAAATCTCCGCCCCGGGCACCTCCCTTTATGAAATTCTGTTCCGAATGCGCGTCCCCCGTCAGCCTGCTGATACCCGCCGGCGACAACCGTCCCCGCTACGTCTGCGAAAGCTGTTCCACCATCCATTACCAGAACCCAAAAATGGTGCTGGGCACGATCCCCGTGTGGGAGCGCGATGGCGAGTTGAAAGTCCTGCTGTGCAAGCGCGCGATCGAACCGCGCCACGGCTACTGGACGCTGCCCGCCGGCTTCATGGAAAACGATGAAACCACGGCCGAGGCGGCGATCCGCGAAACCCGGGAAGAAGCCGGCGCCAACATCGAACTGGGTAAACTGTTCTCCCTGTTGAACGTCTCGCGCGTGCACAGGTCCACATGTTCTACCTGGCCACGTTGCTCGACCTTGACTTCGCGCCCGGCGAGGAAAGCCTGGACGTGCAAATGTTCGGCGAGGCGGAGATCCCGTGGGACGACCTGGCCTTCCCCACCATCCGCACCACGCTGGAATTGTTCTTCGCCGACCGCAAGCGCATGCGCGAGGGTGGCGACTATGGCTTCCACGCGCACGACATCACCCGCGCCATGCGCTCGGACGCGGAACCGACGTGATTCCCTGGCTCGACAGCGACACGCCGTTCCCCGACGTCGCGCACGCGCTGACGTCGGAGGCGCCCGGCCTGCTGGCGGCCGGCGCCGACCTGTCGCCGCAGCGCTTGCTGATGGCCTACCGGCGCGGCATCTTCCCGTGGTTCTCCGAAGGCCAGCCCATCCTGTGGTGGAGCACCGATCCGCGCATGGTGCTGATGACCGACCGCTTCCGCATCTCCGACAGCCTGAAGAAGACACTGCGCAAGATCGAGCGCGACGTCGCCGCCGGTGGGCGCTGGCAGGTGCGCTTCGACAGCGCCTTCGAGGACGTCATGCGCGCCTGCGCCGCGCCGCGCCGCGACGGCCCCGGCACCTGGATCTCGGAAGACATCATCGACGGCTACACGGGCCTGCACCGGCTCGGCTACGCGCACTCGGCCGAGGTGTGGCTCGACGGCGAGCTGGTCGGCGGCGCCTACGGTGTCTCGATCGGCCGCATGTTCTACGGCGAATCGATGTTCGCGCGCGTGACCGACGGCTCCAAGATCGCGCTGGCCTACCTGGTGCGCTTCCTGCGGCGGCACGGCGTCAAGATGATCGATTGCCAACAGGAGACCGGCCACCTGGCCTCGCTGGGCGCGGCGCCGATTCCGCGCGCGCAATTCCTGGCGCATCTGCGCAACACTATTGAATTGCCGCAAATCACCGTGTGGGAACCCATTGCACCGCTGGCCCCGGACAGTTAAGCTCAAGGTGACAAGCGCCGCACACAACTAAGCGCTATCATAAGGATTAGAACCGGAACAGAATCTCGCCCTCGATAGGACGTGCATGACGCACCTGAACGATCTGCCTTTCGCGACGCTGCAGTTTTACACCACGGCGCCCTACCCCTGCAGCTATCTGGACGGGCGCCAAGCGCGCTCGCAGGTGGCTACGCCTTCCCACCTGATCAACGCGGACGTCTATTCGGAACTGGTCAAAAACGGCTTCCGGCGCAGCGGCATCTTTACTTATCGACCATATTGCGACGGTTGCCAGGCCTGCATCCCGGTGCGCGTGGTGGTCGACCAGTTCGCCCCCGCCCGCGGCCAGCGCCGCGCCTGGGCCCGGCACAACGACCTGCGCGCCGGCGTCGCCACGCTGCAATTCTCCGACGAACACTACGAACTGTACCTGCGCTACCAGAGCAAGCGCCACGCCGGCGGCGGCATGGACCAGGACAGCCGCGACCAGTATGCGCAATTCCTGCTGCAAAGCCGCGTGAACACGCGCCTGGTGGAATTCCGCGAGCCCGGCGGCACGCTGCGCATGGTCAGCATCATCGACGTGCTGTCGGACGGCTTGTCGTCCGTGTACACCTTCTTCGATCCCGATGTCGAGGGCGCCTCCTACGGCACCTACAACGTGCTGTGGCAGATCGCCCAGGCGCGCGAGCTGGGGTTGCCCTACATCTATCTGGGCTACTGGATCAGGGAAAGCCCGAAAATGTCCTATAAAACCAACTTCAAACCGCTGGAGGCGCGCATCAAGGGCGTGTGGAGCGTGCTGGAGGCCTGATTGGCGCTGATCAAACGCTGATAAAATACCGGGGCCAACAACCAGAGCCCCCCATGTCCGAAAAATTCCTGTATTCCCTGGCCCGCCCGCTGCTGTTCTCGATGGACGCCGAAGCCGCGCACCACTTCACCCTTCCCGCGCTCAAGCGAGCCGCCGCGCTGGGCCTGACCAAGCTGGTCAAACAACCGGCGGCCGACCCGCGCACCGTGATGGGTGTCACGTTCAAGAATCCGGTCGGCCTCGCAGCCGGGCTGGACAAGGACGGCGCCTACATCGACGCGCTGGCGGACCTGGGCTTCGGCTCGATCGAGGTGGGCACCGTCACCCCGCGCGGGCAGGCCGGCAACCCGAAGCCGCGCATGTTCCGCCTGCCTGCCGCGCACGCCATCATCAACCGCATGGGCTTTAACAACGGCGGCGTCGACGCCTTCGTCGCCAACGTGCAGGCGTCGCGCTTCTACCAGGACAAGGCCGGCGTGCTGGGCCTGAACATCGGCAAGAACGCCGACACGCCGATCGAGCGCGCGGCCGACGACTACCTGCACTGCCTGGAAAAAGTCTATCCGTACGCCAGCTATGTGACGGTCAACATCTCCTCGCCCAACACCAAGAACCTGCGCCAGCTGCAGGGCGGCTCCGAGCTCGACGGCCTGCTGGCGCAGCTGAAGGACGCGCAGGCGCGCCTGTCCGACAAGCACAAGCGCTACGTGCCGCTGGCCCTCAAAATCGCGCCGGACATGGACGGCGACCAGGTCAAGAACATCGCCGACGCGCTGTTGCGCCACAAGATCGACGGTGTCATCGCCACCAACACCACGTTGAGCCGCGACGCCGTGGCCGGCATGCGCCACGGCGCCGAGGGCGGCGGCTTGTCGGGCGCGCCGGTGTTCGAACTGTCCAACATCGTGATCCGCCTGCTCAAGGCCGAGCTGGGCGACGCCGTACCCATCATCGGCGTCGGCGGCATCATGCGCGGCGCCGACGCCAAGGTCAAAATGGCCTGCGGCGCCCGGCTGGTGCAGCTGTACAGCGGCCTGATCTACGCCGGCCCGGCGCTGATCAACGATTGCGCGCAGGCCGTGCGCGGACACTAAGGAGCGGGCATGCAAACGATACGACTGGGTTCCAGCCACCTCAACGTGACGAAGATTTGCCTGGGCACGATGACGTTCGGCGAGCAAAACACCGAGGCCGACGCCCACAGCCAGCTCGACTACGCGATCGAGCGCGGCATCAACTTCATCGACACGGCCGAGGTGTATCCGGTCATGGCGCGTGCCGAAACGCAGGGCGCGACCGAGCGCTTCATCGGCAGCTGGCTGAAGAAATCGGGCATGCGCGACAAGGTGGTGCTGGCGACCAAGGCGGCCGGCCCGAATCCCAACCTTGGCTGGCTGCGCGGGGACAAGCGGAACTTCGACGCCGCCAACCTGCGCGCGGCGGTCGACACCAGCCTGCGACGGCTGCAGACCGAGCATATCGATTTATACCAATTGCACTGGCCCAGCCGCAACGTGCCGATCTTCGGCGCCAGCGTCTTCAATCCCGAGCTCGAGCGCGACAGCGTGGCGGTGGAGGACACGCTGGCCGCGCTGGGCGAGCTGATCAAGGAAGGCAAGATCGGCGCGATCGGCGTCTCCAACGAATCGTGCTGGGGCGTGAGCGAATTCATCAAGCAATCGGAGATGAAGGGCTTGCCGCGCATCGCCACGATCCAGAACCTGTACAACCTGACGGCGCGCCACTACGAGACCAGCTTTCTCGACGAGACCTGCTTCCGCGACAACGTCGGCCTGTTGGCGTACAGCCCGTTGGCGTTCGGCCAATTGACCGGCAAATACCACGACGACCCGAACACGCGCGGCCGGCTGACGATTTTCCCGCCGACGTGGAGTCCGCGCTACCTGCGGCCGGCGGTGCTGGCGGCGGTCGCGCAATACACCGAGCTCGCGCGCGACAACGGCCTGACGCCGACGCAACTGGCGCTGGCGTGGTGCTACGGCCGCTGGTGCGTGGCCTCGACCATCATCGGCGCGACCAGCCTGGCGCAGCTCAAGGAAAACATCGACGCCTACGACGTCCAACTGTCGCCGGAAATCATCGCCCAGGTGGACGCCATCCACGCCAGCCTGCCCAACCCCGGGCAATAAAAGCATAGGCGGCACGCCGGGCAAACCCGTCTGCTTTCGCCAATACGCGCACCGTGCCGCTTAGGGGTCGGACCCTGCGGGTCCGACCCCGCCCGGCCGTGCGGGTTCGCATGCGCCGCCGACAGCCCAGCCCGTGTAGAAATGGTGGACCTGACCCCGGATGAAGGGTATATGGTTAGACGCATTGGTTCGTTGGTGTTCAATTGTGCGACTGTTGCCATGTGGCACTACCATCCGCCCTACGAGACCGCCACATGCCCACCCGCCACACCGCCCCGCCACTGCTGTTGAGCACGCTGATCGCCACCGTCGTCATCCCCGCCGTCGCCCAAGACGCGCCCGCCGACGGCGAGCTGCAGTCGGTGGTCGTCACCGGCACCTACGCCAAGAACCGCCGCACCATCGATTCCGAATCGCCGGTCGACATCATCGGCGCGCGCGAACTGCAAGCCAGCGGCTCGACCGAACTGGCCACCGTGCTGGCCCGCCTGGTGCCATCGATGAATTTCCCGCGCCCGTCCGGCGCCGACACCAGCGACGCCGTCCGCCCGGCCCAGTTGCGCGGCCTGTCGCCCGATCAAACCCTGGTGCTGGTCAACGGCAAGCGCCGCTACACGTCGGCCGTCGTCAACGTCAACGGCACCCAGGGCCGCGGCTCGGCACCGGCCGACCTGAACGCGATCCCGCTGGCGGCGATCGAACGCATCGAGGTGCTGCGCGACGGCGCCGCCGCCCAGTACGGCTCCGACGCGATCGCCGGCGTGATCAACATCATTCTCAAAAAAGGTGCGGACGGCGGCGATGTCGAAGTCGGCTACGGCGAGTACAAGGAAGGCGACGGCCAACAACGCACGCTGCGGGGCTCGACCGGCTTCGCCCTCGGCGACCAGGGCTGGGTGCGCGTGGCAGTCGAGGCGGCCGAGCGCGATCCGACCAACCGCGCCGGCGCCGATGTGCGCGATTCGCGCGAACCGCGCTTCGGCCAGGTCAACCAGCGCTACGGCGATCCGGAAAGCCATCCACGCAGCATCTTCGTCAACAGCCAGTACCGCGTCAGCGACGATATCGACTGGTACGCCTTCGCCAACCTCGGTGAGCGCAGAACCTCGGCCGCGGCCACTTGGCGCACCGCCTATACCAGCACCGACCCGGCATTAAAACCCATTCTGCGCAGCCAGTTATACCCCGAAGGCTTCCTGCCGCTGCAAAACAGCACCTCGACCGACCAGTCGCTGGTGACCGGCCTGCGCGGCGAACTGTCCGGCTGGGTCGCTGGCGCAGCAGTTCTACACGATCACGACCACGAACTTCTCGATCATCAACAACGTCAACACGCCGATCGAAACCGGTACCTTCGCGGTCGGCAGCGCCGCCGCCAGCGCCCTCGAGGCCGAGCCGTTGAAGGCCGAGAAGGCGCGCAACTACAGCGTCGGCCTGCAAGCGCAGCCGACCCGCAACTGGAGCGCCAGCGTCGACGCCTACCGCATCGACATCGACGACCGCATCGCGCTGTCGATCAGCATGACGTTGTCCACGACATTGCGTAACGCGCTCGCCAGCCAGGGCATCCTGCCAAGGCCGGTTACAGCTGGTGATCGCTGCGATGAAATCCACAGGGGCACGTAGGGCGGATTAGGCGGAACGCCGTAATCCGCCA
>JBDSKP010000125.1:0-3877 GCA_039916925.1 Duganella sp. | reverse complement strand
TGCGCAATTACTCGGCGCCGGTGCTGGTCGACGGCCTGCACGACCCGGCCAACTACATGGCCGCGCCCAAGCTGCCGACCTGGCAGTTCGCCTCGTCCGATCCGACCGGCGGCGTGCTCACCTTCGAGCGCCAGACCGCGCCGGTCGCCGGCTGGCACGCCTGGTCGCGCAAGGGCAACGTCGTGGTAACGGGCGGCAGCTCGGCCACCGCCAACCGCGTCTACACCGTCTACAACGGCCAGCAGCTGATCGCCGCCATCCAGCAGGCAGGCAACGAGCCGAAGATCATCCGCGTGATCGGCCATATCGATCTGCGCTGGAGCCAGAACAACACCGTGTTCAAGGAATACACCAGCTACTCCGATCAGAAGTTCGGCGGTTCGATCAGCTTGCCATCGAACACCACCCTGGTGGGCATCAACGACGCCCAGGGCAGGCCGGCGCGCGTCACTGGCACCTCGCTGCTGATCGGCGGCGAGCTGGCGCTGGCGCCCGGCGGCGATCCGGAATCGGATTTCAAGAAGTGGATCGCCGACGGCAAGGACGGCGACGATTACCCGACCTGGACCCGCAACGTCATCGTCCGCAACCTGGCGCTCGATACGCCGTGGGACGTCAACCCCGAGGACTCGGGCAACGCGTATGCCGACGGCGTCACGCTGGGGCGCGCGCAGAATATCTACATCGACAACCTGACCATCAGCGACGGCGACACGCCCGACTCCACCGCCACCGGCACCTATAAAACCCGGCACGACGGCGCGCTCGACGTCGTGCGCGGCAGCGACTACGTCACCATCGCCAACAGCCTGTTCGCCAACCACCACAAGACCACGCTGGTGGGCAACGGCGATTCCGGCCGCGCCTGGAGCGACGCCGGCCGCCTGCACGTGACGTTCTCGGGCAACTGGTGGAACGGCGCCACCACGCGCTTGCCGCTGAACCGGTTTGGCCAGGTGCACATGTTTAACAACGTCGTCACCGGCAGCACCACGACCACCAACGCCGACATCAAGTTCGAGGGCGGCAGCGACGCGCGTTACCAGTCGAACATGCTGCTGCAGAATAACTACTACAGCATCGAAGGCTTGAAGCTGGAGGACTTCTGCGGCAAGGTCATCAAGGGCAAGACCTTCCTTGGCTTCCGCTCGTCGGGGCATATCTTTAATAGCGACCGCTCGGGCACCAATGCGATCGACGGCCAGTGCGGGTTTGCGGCGCCGAGTTCGGCTAATCTGTGGACGCCGCCGTATGCGTACACCTTGCAGACGGCCGCGGCGGCGCAGACCAGCGTGCCCGCGAAGGCCGGGGCTGGCATGCTGAAGTAGGAGCGCCGGCTTGACGTCCCGCTCAACCACGCGCGCGGATTGGCGCGGCGTCGCCGGTCCATGCGGGCGTCGTCGGCGGCCCGTCGATGGCGGATTACGGCGTGCCGCCTAATCCGCCCTACGTGGTTTAGAATTTTTCGGCGGTCTCGGGAGATTTTAGCGTTTTCGGCATTTCTGTCAGCGCCTGTTTGATGATCTGGCGGGCTGCGCTCAGCGCCAGGCAGCCCATCACCAGCGCGACGCCGATGTCGGGCCAGCCGCTGTGCGTGCCGAACACGCCCAGCGCCGCCAGCATGACGGCGACGTTGCCGATGGCGTCGTTGCGCGTGCACAGCCAGACCGAGCGCATGTTGGCGTCGCCGTCGCGGTAGGCGTACAGCAGCAACGCGACCGTGCCGTTGGCGATCAGCGCGGCCAGGCCCACGCTGCCCATCATCACCGGCTCGGGCACCGCGCCGGAAACAATATGCCACGCGGCCTTGCCCAGCACGAAGACGCCGTACGCGCCCATCGTCGCGCCCTTGAACAAGGCCGCGCGCGACCGCCATACCACCGCCGAGCCCAGCACCAGCAGGGACAGCGCGTAGTTGCCGGCATCGCCTAAAAAATCGACGGCGTCGGCCAGCAGCGCGACCGAGTCGCTGGCCAGGCCGCCGGCCAGCTCCACGCCGAACATCAGCGCGTTGACCGCCAGCGCGATCCATAGAATACGGCGATAGCGCGGGTCGACCACCGGCTTAGTCGATGCGCAAGCTCCAGAACAACAATCCGACATGCGGTTTCCTTTCCTTGTATAGTCTGCATTAAACACCCTGAAGTAACTACAAGGTCAAGCCATGCAACGGGATGAACTGAAAATTGGCGAGTTGGCGGCGAGGACGGGCTACACGGTCGAGGCGATCCGCTATTACGAGCGCGAGGGGCTGCTGCCGGCGCCGGAACGCTCGGGCGGCAATTACCGGCTGTATCGCGGCGCGCACCTGGAGCGGCTGCAATTCATCCACCATTGCCGCTCGCTGGACATGGCGCTGAACGAGATCCGCAGCCTGCTGACGTTCCGCGGTCATCCGGAGCAAAGTTGTGGCGCCGTCAACGCGCTGCTCGACAAGCATATCGTCGAGGTGGCCGACCGGATCGCGCAGTTGCGGGACCTCGAGCGGCAGCTACTCGGCTTGCGCGGGCTTTGTACGGAGGTGCAGACCGCCAAGGACTGCGCGATCCTGCAGTGCCTGGGCAAGCATTAGAACGGTCACACGACCCGGCCTTCCTTGACGTATTCGCGCATGATGCCCGCTTCCAGCGTCGCCGAATCGAGCGCGCGGCCATCGTTGGCCAACACCTGCAACGCGCAGTGATGGCAGATGTTGAGGATATTGGCGCCGCTTACTTCGTGGCTGGCCGCCACCGCCGGCCAATCGACATCGTCCGCCAGCGAGATCTGCGGCGGCATCGTTTTGCGCCAGATCGCCTCGCGCTCGGCCGCGCCGGGCATCGGGAAGTGGATGATCGACTGGAACGGCGAGCCGTCGTCGAGCCAGGCGGTATCGTTGACCGAACGCTCAAGCTCGGCCGGCGGCGCGTCCTTCAGACGGGCGACAATGATGGCGCGCAGATAGCGCAGCGAGGTTTGAAGGTTAATCGCGGACATTAGGCATCTTCAATTGGTGCTGACGCCGGAGACTACCATGGCCGGATCCATCGCCCACGCGCTTCACGTGGCGGATATGTTCGTTGAGCTTAGCGGCATTGCCCACCATTTCCGGGTGTTTGGGATCGATACGCTCCTGCAGGATGCTGTTTTCGATGCTATCACCGATAAATAGATTGCGCACGTAACCGAAGAAAGCATTGTAGCGTTTGGTTGCCGCCTTCTGCAACACGTCCACCTTCAAGGCGTTGACAGGTACCCGGGCCTCGGGAATCGACGCGCGCTGTTCAAGCAATATCTTACCCTCCGAAACCTTTTTGCCATTCAGCGACTTCATATAATCAGCGGCGATATCGTGTGACGAAATCACATGCCGCCGCGCCAGATTTTTGGCTGGGTCAAGGTTGATCACGCGGTGTTTGCTATCCTCCACAAGATCGTCTTTGTTGCCGGCGCCGCGCGCGGCATGAGCCTGGGCCAGCGCCCGTTTCCGCGGAACGGTGAATTCCCCGCGCGGCAATTGGATGTTCGACGGTCCCACGTCCGGATCGCCACCCCACTTGAGCAGCGTGCCGCTGATATGGGTGCTCAATTCTTGCAACTTGATGTCCAGATCCGTCATCAAGCCATCGGCCTCCTTGGACGAGTCCGCCGCAGGGTTCTTTGTGGCCGTCGCGCTGTCGAATTGGGCCAGCTTGTCCTGCACCACCTTGATCGGCCCCTCCATACCAATCACAGCATCGACTGGGACCGTGCGGTGCGTCCCTTTCTTCTTGGCACGTACCGCTTCGTTATCCAAAAACTTCGACGGTTGCATCGGCGATGAGCGCACCACAAGCTTGGCGCTCTTGCCTTTGCCATCGAATGTCAGCGAGTGCGGCGTATCGCCGCCGGAGATCGG
>JBDSKP010000124.1:0-2869 GCA_039916925.1 Duganella sp. | reverse complement strand
AATCTTCTGCAAGACATCCTTGGCAAAACCACATGCCTCGCAGCGGTAAGCGTAGATCGGCATCTATTACTCCGCAAAAATCATCAAAACCCTGAATTATAAAGCTTTTTACCCTGCCCTAGCCTGTTTCCTCCGGTCAAACCCTCCGTCGCCAGATCATCCAGCGCTCCTTGCCTTCGAATACCGGGATGGAATCGCCGACCGGGTCGTCGGCGACGCATGCGAAATCCTGCTGCAACAACGCATCCAGTTGCTCGCGGGCGATGCCGAACGGCGGCCCCTTGAGCGCGTCATCGAAGAAGAAGTAGCCGGCCAGCAGCGCTCCGGCGGGCAACAGCTCCGCCCAGCGCGCCGCCACCCTGGGCCACATCGCGCGCGGCAGCGCGCACAGGAAGGCGCGCTCATAAATCAGCTGCAGCGGCCGCGCCGGCTGCCAGGCGAAGAAATCGGCCGCCACCACCCGGTCCGCATGCACGCCGGCGGCGCGCTTGCCGGCCAGCACCGCCTGCGGCGAAAAATCGATGGCGGTCGCGTCCCACCCCGCCCCGGCCAGAAACGCCAGCTCGTAGGCCGAGCCGCAACCGGGTATCAAGGTGACCAGCGGCGCATTGGCGGCCGCGAACCAGCGCAGCGCCTGCGGCACGCCGCCCCGGTCCCACGGCGTGAAACTGCGTGCGAAGCGCTCGTCCCAGAACGCCGGCAACATCGGATCGCGCTGCTGGAAGTCCGCCATGATCAGAGCAGATGGTGCCAGCGCAGATACAGCTGTAACCCGGCCACGCCCACCCCGAAGGCGCCGGCGACATAAATCACAAAGCTCAGCAGGCGATTGGTGCGCTGCTGTTCGTAAATCAGCACCTTGATCAAGTCGCCGTTGTCGGCCGGCTTCTCGCCCTGCTGCTCCAGCGCCCGGTACACCAGGCGCGGCAGCTGCGGCAGGATTTGCGTGTAGCGCGGCGCCTCGGCCTTCAGCCGCTGCAACAGGCCCTGCCAGCCGACCTGCTCGCCCATCCAGTTCTCCAGATACGGCTTGGCCGTCTTCCACAGGTCGAGGTCGGGGTCGAGCTGGCGGCCCAGGCCTTCGATATTGAGCAGCGTCTTTTGCAGCAGCACCAGTTGCGGCTGCACTTCGACATTGAAGCGGCGCGAGGTCTGGAACAGCCGCAGCAGGATCTGGCCGAACGAGATGTCCTTCAGCGGCCGGTCGAAGATCGGCTCGCAGCAGGCGCGCACGGCCGACTCGAGCTCGTCGACGCGGGTCTCCTTCGGCGCCCAGCCCGATTCGATGTGGGCCTCGGCCACACGCTTGTAGTCGCGGCGGAAGAAGGCCAGGAAGTTTTGCGACAGGTAATCCTTGTCGTAATCGTTGAGCGTGCCGACGATGCCGAAGTCGAGCGCGATGTAGCGGCCGAAGGTTTCCGGCTCGATCGACACCAGGATGTTCCCCGGGTGCATATCGGCGTGGAAGAAGCCGTCGCGGAACACCTGCGTGAAGAAAATCTCGACGCCATCGCTCGACAGTTTTTTCAGGTCCACGCCGGCCGCCTCCAGCTTGTCGATCTGCGACACCGGAATGCCGTGCATGCGCTCCATGACGATCACGCTGCTGGAACAATAATCCCAGTACATTTCCGGCACCATCAACAGATTGGAGTCGGCGAAGTTGCGGCGCAGCTGGCTGGCGTTGGCCGCCTCGCGCATCAAGTCGAGCTCGTCATGCAGGTATTTGTCGAACTCGGCGACGACCTCCTTCGGCTTCAGGCGCTTGCTGTCGGCCCACACGCGGCCTATCCACTCGGCGGCGATGTGCATCAGCGCCACGTCCTCGTCGATCGATTTCTTCATGCCCGGACGCAGCACCTTGACCGCGACCTCCTTGCCGTCCTTCAAGGTGGCGAAGTGCACCTGCGCGATCGACGCCGACGCCACCGGCGTGCGCTCGAACGACGCGAACAACTGGTCCGGGTGGGCGCCCAGCGATTTGCGGATCTGCGCGACGGCCAGGTCGGAATCGAACGGCGGCACCCGGTCCTGCAGGCGCGACAGCTCGATCACCAGGTCGGCCGGAATCAGGTCGCTGCGGGTCGACAACACCTGGCCGAACTTGACGAAGATCGGTCCCAGGTCCTCGAGCGCCATGCGCAGGCGCACGCCGCGCGGGGCCGAGATATCGCGCCAGAAAATGATCGTGTCGATGAGTTTGGCGGTGCGCGGCACTTTCAGGCCGGAAATGGCGATTTCGTCGAGGCCGTAACGAATCGCTACCCGCAGGATTTTCAGCAGGCGTAAAAATTTCAAAATCATTGGATTCCCAGTTTCTGTTCCAGTTTGGCCAGGCGCTTGGCGGCCCGTTCCACGTCATCGCGCAGGCGCACCACGTCGGCCGAGTATTCCGCCACCGCCTGCGGACGCACCAGCACCTGTTTTTCCTCGAGCAGGAACTCGGCGACGTTTTCGGCCAGCTTCCGGTGGCCGGTCCTGGCCGCCTCGAAAGCCGCCTTCGCGCCCGACACCACGCGCACCGCCGCCACCGGGCCGACCACTTTTTCCAGGTCGGCTTCCGCTTCCCAACGCAGCGACGTGCTCAGGCTGGAGATGGCGTTGGCGAAATCGGCATCGCCCTCGATTTGCACGTAGGAAAATGCGCGTTCGCGGTTTTGCGCGATCAGCGGCAGGTCCGACAGTTTGACGCGGATCGTGACGCGGGCCGGCTCGTCGGCAGGCGCCGCCTCCAACATGCCGTCGGCGGTCACCCGCAGGCGCAGCGCGACGGTGCCGGCATCGATGCAAGCGACCTTGCCGGCGTGGCGCCGCAATTGTTCGCGCGCCCACGGCTCGCGCGCCAGCAGATGGTTGATGGCCGCGCTGG
>JBDSKP010000123.1:0-3362 GCA_039916925.1 Duganella sp. | reverse complement strand
TTCTCCGCACCAGGCCAATAGGCAGGGCGGCGTCGGTGGCGGGCGGCGCGCCGACGGCAACGGGCGCTGCGGAAGCAACGTCTTGAACCACGATTTTCCTCCAGGCGTCACGCTGCCGAAGGGCATTGCGTGCAATTAACTAATATTACACGCAGAGAAAGAAAAAGAAAGCATTATCCGTGGTAAAAACTCTACAACCGTGATGTTATTGTCACAGATCAATAGTAAATTGACACGACCGGCGCGCCCACGCCTAGCGGCGCGGCGGGTTGGCGTAGATATCCTGGCCGACCTCGTTGATCTGGCGGCGCAGGTCGCGGCGCTCGTCCGGCGTCAGGCGGCCGACGCGGCGGGTGATCTCGGCGTTGCGGCTGGCTTCCTGCATCGCGCGGCGGTGCTCCTCGGCGCGCGCCTCGTAGCCATTGCGCGGGTCGACCTGGCGTGGCTGGTCGGCCTGGCGCGGCTCGGCCTGGCGCTGGCCGCCGTTCTGCTGCGCGGCCAGGGGACGATTGTCCTCGCGGCGCGGCGCGTCGCCCGGCTCGGCATGGGCGTAGCCCGCCCCGGCCCCCATCAAACCGCACAGCAATAGCGAACCCATGAAGGATCGAACGCAAAAAGATGCGCTTGCTGCCGCGTGTATTTTTTTGTGATCGATGAACATGATGTTCCTAAAAAGCTGAATCCGTGCTTGAAGTGTATGATGCTTTATCCGAGGGGGTAAGACCAATTGGGTAAAGTTTGTAACACTTTGTAATGGGTCATCACAGACGTTTTCGCAAAACGGATATGACGTTACCATAGCGACATCAATAAGACAATTCTCATACAGCAAATGACTAGCACAACGACCGAATCCGGCAACAACTCCGGCAACAACTCCGCCAACCAGCACGGCCACCAGGCCAAGATCATGGTGGTGGACGACGACGTCCGCCTGCGCGATCTGCTGCGGCGCTACCTGACCGAGCAAGGCTTCAACGTCTTCACGGCCGAGAACGCCACTGCCATGAACAAGCTGTGGCTGCGCGAGCGCTACGACCTGCTGGTGCTGGACCTGATGCTGCCGGGCGAGGACGGCCTGTCGATCTGCCGCCGGCTGCGCGGCGCCGGCGACCAGACGCCGATCATCATGCTCACCGCCAAAGGCGAGGACGTCGACCGCATCGTCGGCCTCGAAATGGGCGCCGACGATTACCTGCCCAAGCCGTTCAATCCGCGCGAGCTGGTGGCCCGCATCGGCGCCGTGCTGCGTCGCCGCGGCCCCGACGAGATCCCGGGCGCGCCGTCCGAAACGCCGCAGTCGTTCGAGTTCGGCCAGTTCGTGCTGGACCTGGGCACGCGCACGCTGAAGAAAAACGGCGAGACCGTGCCGCTGACCACCGGCGAATTTTCGGTACTAAAAGTATTCGCCCGCCACGCGCGCCAGCCGCTGTCGCGCGAGAAGCTGATGGAGCTGGCGCGCGGGCGCGAATACGAGGTCTTCGACCGCAGCCTGGACGTGCAGATCTCGCGCCTGCGCAAACTGATCGAACCCGATCCTTCGAGCCCGCTTTACATCCAGACCGTCTGGGGCCTCGGCTATGTGTTCATTCCGGAGGGGCAGCCGCGCTAAGCCGGGTAGATGCGCATGAAGTCTCCTTTGAAGTTCCGTTACGCTTTTCGGCTGGCCAGCATGAAAAGCGGCCTTTTCTGGCGCACCTTCTTCCTGCTGGGCGCCTTGACGACGACCAGCATGACCGCGTGGGTCGGCATGATCAGCGTGGTGCAGCATGAGCCGCAGGTGCAGCAGATCTCCGCGCAGGTGATCTCGGTCGTCACCATCACCCACGCCGCCCTCACCCACTCGGCGCCCGAACTGCGGCGCGAGCTGCTGTTCGACCTGGTGTCGAATGAAGGTATCCGCGTGTTCCCGCTGGAGGAGGACGACAAGGTCGAGCCGCCGCCCAAGAACGCGCTGATGCCGGACATCCAAAAGCTGGTCAAGGCCAAGCTGGGCGCGGACACGCGCTTCTCGGCCAAGGTTAATGGCGTCTCCGGCTTCTGGGTCAGCTTCCATATCGACGACGACCAGTACTGGCTGATGCTCGAGCGCGAACGCATCCGCGGCCTGACCGGCATCCAGTGGCTGGGCTGGGCCAGCGTGGTGTCGGTGGTGTCGCTGCTCGGCGCGGCCTTCATCTCCAGCCTGATCAACCTGCCGCTGCGGCGCCTGACCAAGGCCACGCGCGCCTTCGCCCAGGGCAAGCGCCCGGACCCGCTGCCGGAGAGCGGCCCGGCCGAGATCATGGAGGCCAACCGCAGCTTCAACCAGATGGTCGACCAGTTGCAGCAGGTCGAATCCGACCGCGCCGTGATCCTGGCCGGCATCTCGCACGACCTGCGCACGCCGCTGGCGCGCATGCAGCTCGAAGTGGAAATGGCCAACCTGTCGAACGAGGCGCGCGAAGGCATCCAGTCCGACATCGGCCAGATGGACGCCATCATCGGCCAGTTCCTCGACTACGCCAAACCGACCGAGGCGTCGAGCTTCACCGACGTCGACATCAGCGAGCTGCTGACCGACAGCGCCCACGAGGCCGAGCGTATCCAGGACATGCACGTGACCCGCGACATCGCCGACGGCGCCCACGTGATGGGCAACGCGACGGACCTCAAACGGGTGATCAACAACCTGGTGGAAAACGCGCGCCGCTACGGCAAGACGCCGGACTCCGACCTGACCGAGATCGACATCCAGTGCGCCGTCAAAGGCGCGGGCGCGTCCAGGCGCGTGACGATCACGGTGCAGGACCACGGCTGCGGCGTGCCGGACGACCAGATCGAACAGCTGCTCAAACCCTTCACGCGACTCGACGCCGCGCGCGGCCAGGCCAACGGCGCCGGCCTTGGCCTGGCCATCGTCGACCGCGTGCTGCTGCGCCATGGCGCGGAGCTGGACGTGAGCAACCGCGAAGGCGGCGGCCTGCGGATCCAGATCGCGATGAAGGCCGTTTGATGACGCGGCCGGTGTGTCATGGGTTGCTGGTCGCGGCGCTGGCCGCGCTGCCGGTCGGCGCGGTGGCGGCCAAGGTGGCTGATAACAAAGCGGCCGCGCCGCGCGTCGAACAGCGCGCGCCGACGGCCGATGAACGCGACTCCTTCGACGCATTTTTCCGCGCCCGCAACGCCGCGCAACCACGGCGGCCGTGGGGCGCCGCGCCGCTGTTCGCGCCCGCGTTCGAGATCGAACGCCAGCGCGGCCAGACATGGCGGGTGGTGGCGCGCGTGGACTCCGCGCCGCGCCGCTCGGCGCCGGATCTGTGCCGGCAAATCCGCTCCAGTTTTATCTATGACGCGGCCAAACCGCCGGGCGAGCGCTGGAC
>JBDSKP010000122.1:0-5035 GCA_039916925.1 Duganella sp. | reverse complement strand
CCCGAGCATCTTCGCCGGTTTGCTGGACGCCGACGAGGGCGGCACGTTCGAGCTGTGGCCGGAAATCGACGATCCACGCGTGGTCCAGATGTATCTGCCCGACACCAACGTGCTGTTGACGCGCTGGATGGGCAGCGGCGCCAGCGCCGAGATCACCGACCTGATGATCGACACCGACGATGCCGGCGAGCCCCCCACGCGGCTGGTGCGGCGCGTGACCATCACCCGCGGCAAGGCGACGATCCGGCTGCGCTGCGCGCCGCGCTACGACTATGCGCGCGTCGTCCCCGCGGTCACGATCAAGAAAGGCGGTGCGATCTTTTCCCGCAAGGGCAATCCGTCCTTGCGCCTGAGTGGCGATGTCGATTTCGTCAAGGGGGAAGGCGAAGTGACCGCCGGCGTCACCCTGCGCGCCGGCCAGAGCGTGACATTCATGCTCGACGAGGCACATGAGGACCTGCCGGACGCCGACGCCATCGGCCAACTGATCGAAGCGACCATCGCCCGCTGGCGCGCCTGGTCCGCGCAATCGACCTACAAGGGCCGCTGGCGCGACGCCGTGAGCCGCTCGGCGCTGGTGCTCAAGCTGCTAACGTCGCGCCGGCACGGTTCGATCGCCGCCGCCGGCACCTTCGCCCTGCCCGAGGCGCGCGGAGGCGTGCGCAACTGGGACTACCGCGCCGCATGGATACGCGATTCGTCGTTCTCGATCTACGCGCTGATGCGGCTCGGCTACCACAACGAGGCCAAGGACTTCTATCGCTGGCTGGGCGACCGCGCGCTCCATTCCAGCAAGGGCGGTCAACTGCAGGTGATGTACGCGCTTGACGGTGGCGAGATCGCGCCCGAGCGCACGCTGGGGCACCTGGCCGGCTACGGCGGCGCGGCGCCGGTCCGCATCGGCAACGACGCCGTCACGCAGCTGCAGCTCGATATCTACGGCGAGTTGATTGACTCGATTTATCTGAGCAATAAATATGGCGAGGCCATTTCGCATGACCGCTGGCTGGGCGTGTGCCGGGTGATCGATTATGTGTGCCGCCATTGGAACGAGGCCGACGCCGGCATCTGGGAGGTGCGCGGCCCGCCGCGCCACCATCTGCATTCGCGCCTGATGTGCTGGGTCGCGATCGACCGCGCGATCCGGCTGGCCAACAAACGCTCGCTGGCGGCCCCGTTCACGCGCTGGATCAAGGTGCGCAACACGATCCATGACGATATCTGGTCCAATTTCTGGAACGAGAAGGCGGGCCATTTTGTCGAGGAGCGCGGCGGCGAGGATCTGGACGCGGCGCTGTTGTTGATGCCGCTGGTGCGCTTCGTCGGCGCCACCGATCCGCGCTGGCTGGCCACGCTCGACGCCATCGGCGCCCGGCTCGGCGACGACGGCATGGTGTTCCGCTACAGGCGCGATGATGGTTTGCCGGGCAAGGAAGGCGCGTTCTCGGCCTGTTCGTTCTGGTATGTGGAGTGCCTGGCGCGCGCCGGGCGCATGGACGAGGCGCGGCAGATCTTCGAGAAGCTGCTGCGTTATGCGAACCACCTGCATCTGTACGCCGAGGAGTTCGACGAGCGGGCCAGGTTGACCGGCAATTTCCCGCAGGGGTTCACGCATCTGGCGCTGGTCAGCGCGGCGTTTTATATCGATCGCGAGATGGAGGCGCGCGGCCGGCGCGATTGGCCGGCGTGACGGGTTGATTAACCCCGAACCGTTAAAGGGTCGTACCCCGTGCGGGGTACGACCCAGTGGCCGCGCACGCGTGACGTCACGCACATGGGTTACCGGGTTTTATTGGATCACGCGATAGCAAGGCGTGTACGCCTTGCCGGCAAGTTTCATGCGGCTTTGCTCGACGAAGGACGCCAGCAGCGCGTCCATCGGCCCCATGATCTCCTTGTCGCCATGGATCTCGAAGTGGCCGAATTTTTCGATCGCGCGGATGCCCTCGTCCTTGACGTTGCCCGCCACCACACCGGAAAACGCCCGGCGCAGGTTCGCCGCCAGCAGATGCACTTCCTGGTTCTTGTGCAGGCTCAGGTTGCGCATGTTCTCGTGCGTCGGCGCGAACGGCTTCTGGAACTCGCGGTCGATCTTCAGGCCCCAGTTGTAATAGTAGGCGTCGCTGCGGCTCTTGCGGAATTCGCGCACCTGCTTGATCCCGGCCTGCATCTCGCGCGCCACCAGTTCCGGATCGTCGATGATGATCTTGTAGCGCTGCTGCGCCTCGGGGCCCAGCGTGTCGAGGATGAACTGGTTGATCTGCACGAAGTACTCGCGCGACGTCTCAGGCCCGGTGAACACCAGCGGGAACGGAATGTCGGCGTTATCCGGGTGCAGCAGGATGCCCAGGATGTAGAGGATCTCCTCTGCCGTGCCGGCGCCGCCGGGGAACACGACGATGCCATGGCCGGTGCGCACGAAGGCCTCCAGGCGTTTTTCGATGTCCGGCATGATGACCAGTTCGTTGACGATCGGGTTCGGCGATTCGGCGGCGATGATGCCCGGCTCCGTGATGCCCAGGTAGCGGCCGTGGGCCAGGCGCTGCTTGGCGTGGCCGATGGTGGCGCCCTTCATCGGGCCTTTCATCGCGCCCGGGCCGCAGCCGGTGCAGATATCGAGGTCGCGCAGGCCCATTTGATAGCCCACTTCCTTCGAGTAGTTGTACTCGGCGCGATTGATCGAGTGGCCACCCCAGCACACCACCAGGTTCGGGTTGAGCATCGGCTTGAGCACGCCGGCGTTGCGCAGGATGTGGAAGACCGCGTCGGTGATGTCCTCGGTGCGGCTCATGTCGAACTTCTGCGTGTCGGTGACCTCGTTGCTGACGAAGACGATATCGCGCAGCACCGCGAACAGGTGTTCGTGGATCCCCTTGATCATTTTACCGTCGACGAAGGCGATCGCCGGCGCGCCCTTGATATCGAGCTTGATGCCGCGCTCGCGCTGCACGATGCTGATCGAGAACGACTCGTAGCGCTCCAGCAGCTCCTTGCCGTCGTCGATGGTGCTGCCGCAATTGAGCACGGCCAGCGCGCAATTGCGAAAGACGTTATATAGGCCGCCCTGGCTCGTGTCGAGCAGCTTGTTCACTTCCGCCTTCGAAAGGATCTCCAGCTGTCCTTCCGGCGAAATCAAAGTATCGATAACGTCATGTTCCATGTTGCGAAAATCCTTATTCAGATTCGATGTCACGTAGTAGGCTAGCAATGCCAATATACGACAACTCGGCGCTCTTGGGGTCGGAGATTGCGTGCGGCGCGCTTTCGCCCCAACCCTCGCTATTCCTTATCACAAATGACACATTCCTGCAGCCGATGCCTCAAAAAGTGCGTCACGCTCCATTTGTAGATTAAAATGGCGCCCAATTTGGCTCCCCACAAGGGAGGCGGAGACACTTTTCATCGATCATAAATTAGGAGAAGCCGCATGAGCGGTGCTACCACCACCAACACGGAAGTCGCTATTCCCGAGTTCAAACAGATCATGGGCCACCCGGCCCCGCTCTGGATGTTGTTCATGACCGAATTCTGGGAGCGTTTCGCTTTCTACGGCATCCGTTGGGCGCTCGTGCTCTACGTCGTCGCGCAATTCTATAACGGCGATTCCTCCGGCGAATCGGCCGCCAACCTGGTCTACGGCTCCTATCTGGCGCTGGTGTACGCCGCCGCGCTGTTCGGCGGCTATGTCGCCGACCGCGTGCTGGGGTACCAGCGCTCGATCCTGGTCGGCGCGGCCTTCATGGCCGCCGGCCTGTTCATGATCGCCTTCCCCGACCAGACGGTGTTCAAGCTGGGCCTGGCCACCATCATCGTCGGCAACGGCATGTTCAAGCCGAACATCTCGACCATGGTCGGCAAACTGTACTCCACCGCCGACACCCGCCGCGATTCGGGCTTCACCATTTTCTACATGGGCATCAACTCCGGCGCGATGGTCGCCCCGGTGCTCACCGAATGGCTGGCCGCGGCGGTCTTCGGCAGCAACGGCATGCCAGCTTACAAAGTGGTGTTCATGTCGGCCGGCGTCGGCATGTTGATTAGCCTGGTGTGGTTCTTCATCGGCCGCCGCAAACTGCAAGGCATCGGCGCGCCCGACGCGCAAACCGGCGATCCGAAGCGCCTGGTCTACGTGATACTGGGCTCGCTGTGCGTGATCCCGGTGGTCTACATGCTGCTCGCCGCCGGCGCCAAAAGCCTGCAGGCGGTGCTGACGGTGTTGTTCATCCTGCTGGCGATCATGCTGATGATCGAAGGGATCAAGAACGGCAAAGTCGCGCGCGACCGCGTCATCGCCATGCTGTTGATCTTCTTCTTCAATATCATGTTCTGGATGTTCTTCGAACAGGCGGGCAGCTCGTTCACCTTCCTGGCCGAGAAGATCATCGACCGCGAAATGTTCAACTGGACCTTCCCGGTGGCGTGGTTCCAGACCGTGAACTCGCTGGCGATCATCACCTTCGCGCCGCTGATCGCGTTCATCTGGGTGGCGATGCGCAACAAGAACCCGTCGATTCCGCGCAAATTCGGTCTGGGCCTGCTGTTCAACGGCGCCGCCTTCGGCCTGTTGATGTACGCGCTGTCGATGCTGGTCAATATCGACAACAAGATCCCGTTCTGGACCCTGTTCATGGTCTACGTGCTGCAATCGATCGGTGAGCTGTGCCTGTCGCCGATCGGCCTGTCGATGGTGACCAAGCTGGCGCCCACCCGCCTGGTCGGCCTGGGCATGGGCGGCTGGTTCCTGTCGACCGGTATCGGCAACAACCTGTCGGGCATCTTCGCTTCGCACGTCAGTGGCGAAGGCGGCATGTCCGTCACGTCGGCGCTGTCGGGCTACACCTTCGGCTTCTACTCGCTGATGGCCGGCGGCGTGCTGCTGTTCCTGATCGCGCCACTGATTCAAAAGCTGATGCACGGCGTGAAGTAAGGTGTGAAATAAGTACACGCTCTACCAATAAAAACGGCGGCCTGGTGGCCGCCGTTTTTATTTGGGCGCCTGCTCCAGCGCGCGCCGCATGTCGTTCATCTCCGCCAC
>JBDSKP010000121.1:0-3193 GCA_039916925.1 Duganella sp. | reverse complement strand
ACTACTACGCGCGGGTAGGCTACGCGTTCTAACGCGCGGCGTTGGGATCCGATTCCGGGGGGCGGCTCCCAACGCCCGCATCGGCGCCACCGGCCACCACCGGTCAGCGTTCCTGTTTACACCAATTTGTGTCTTCTGGAAATTGCAAGAATTGCACGATACTTATCATTGTGATATCCTGCATTTGGAGCCATATGCGTCAACCGGCGTATACCAACCAACAATTAAACTAGGGATAAGAATAATGAAATTATTGAACGTCATGCGCACTGCCGCCCTCGCCATTTCTTTTAGCGTCTTGGGGATGAGTTCTGCTGTTGCGGGCGCCAACGGTGACACCATCAAGGCTACGTATTATTTCCCAACGATCACGAGCCAGTACCATGAGTTCGGCACCGTGGTGGTCGGAAGCGGGGACACTTTTCTAGACCCCCAAGGCGACTTCCAATTAACGATCACCGATACCCAAATCATCGCCGATCACTTTACCAGCGCAACTAGTTGGAGCCCGGCGAGGTTCAATGGCTTGGTGCTGACGAACCTGACTAAAAACTTTTCCAGCTATACCCTCGATAGCGCCACGAATATGCCGGGGTTCGGCCTGAGCAATTTTTCGGTGGCGGGAAACATCTTGTCAATCAACTGGCAAGGCCTTTCCTTCTATCCCGATACCCAGGTGGTGCTGAACATTTCAGCCATTTCAGCCGTGCCGGAACCGGAAACCTATGCCCTGCTGTTGGCCGGCCTGGGCTTGATGGGAGCCGTGGCCCGCCGTCGCAAGTCGCGCGCGTAGGCATCCGCAACCGTGAGCCGCCCGAGGGCGGCTTTTTTTTGCCCGGACGCGGCGTCGGCCGGTATCGCCAAAGTAAAAAGCCCCGGACGTTTTTGACGTTCGGGGCTTTTTTGTGTTGCCGCGTTTGGCTTATTTGACTTCGGTGACCGTCGCCGTTTGGATCGGCTTGATGATCTTGACCTTGGCGCGCTGCTTGAGCACCTGGATGTACTCGTACATCTCTTGCTGCGCGACGATGCCGCTGATCTGCTCGGCCTCCGATTTGCGGCGCTCGACATCCTGCTCGGCCGGCTGCTGCACCTTGGTGATACGGTAGATGCCGTAACCCATGCCCGGCACGTCCACGCCCACATACGCCGGCAGCTTGGAGGTGTCGGCTTTCATGACTTCCTGCATGGCCAGGCCGTTGATGCCGTCGGCCTTGGCGCGCGATACCAGCTTGGCCGCGCCAAAGCCGGTGGCGTCGCCCGATTTCTTGAACGCGGCCAGTTTCTCGGCGCCCGATTTGGCGGCCAGCTTGGCGGCCTCTTCCATCGTCACGCGCTGACGGATGGCGGCGTCCACTTCGGCCAGCGGACGCTTGGCCGCCGGCTTGAACTCGACGATGCGGCCGGCGACCAGGGTGCTCGGCGCGGTCTCGACCGCCTCGGTGTTGCGCTTGCTGCTGATCGAGTCATTGGAGAACAGCGCGGCCAGGAACTTGGCGTTGTTGTACGGCGCCGGGCCGGCCATCGGCGACGGCGTGCGCGATACGTTGGCGGCGGTCTGGATCTTCAGGCCCAGCTTGTCGGCGACCGGCTTGAGGCTGTCGGACTGCTCGTAGACGGTGTTGGTGAACGTCTCGGCCATTTCCGAATACTTCTTGGCGGCCTTCTGTTTTTTCAGCGCGTCGGCAACTTCGGTCTTGACCGCGTCGAGCGGCTTGACGACGGCCGGCGTCAGCGCGCTGACGGTCAGCACGTGGAAACCGAATTCCGACTGCACGGCGTCGCTGATCTCGCCCTGTTTGAGCTTCATGACGGCCGCTTCGACGGCCGGCGGCAGCGAGCCTTTGGTGACGACATCGAGGTCGCCACCCTGCTCGGCCGACACCGGATCTTCCGACTTGGCCTTGGCGACCTTGGCGAAGTCGGCCGGGGTCTTGCGCAGCTCGGCGACGATGGCGTCGGCCTTGGCCTTGGCGGCGGCGGTCTCGGCGGCGTTGGCGCCCTTCTTCAAGGCGACCAGCACGTGCGCGGCGCGGCGCGTTTCCGGCGTCGTGAAGGCGGCCTGGTTGGCGTTGTAGTAGGCGGCGACCTCGGCGTCGGTGACGGCGATCTGGCTGGTCACGGCGTCACTGTTGAAGACGACGTATTCGATCTTGGCCTGTTCCGGCACTTCGAAGAACTTGCTGTTCTTCTCGTAGAAGGCCTTGACCATCGCGTCGGTGACTTTAACCTGCGGCACGAAATCGGCGACCGGCAGCAGCAGTTCCTGCACTTCGCGTTCCTGCGCGCCGATGTCCGACAGCGTCTTGGCGACGCTGCGCGGGGCGAAGCCGGTGTTTTGCACGGCGCCGGCGAGTTGCTGCAGCGCCAGGTCGCGGCGCATGCGGGCATCGTTCATGGCCGGGGTCAAGCCCTGAGCGGCCAGGATCTGCTTGTAGCGCTCCATGTCGAAGGTGCCCGGGCCGCCGAACAGCTCGGTGATGGCCTTTTGCAGCTGGACGTCGCTGACGCTCAGGTTGGCGCGGGTCACCTCGGCGGCGATGGCGCGCTCGGCGGTCAGCTGATCGAGCAGGTTTTGCCTGAATTCGGGCGTGTCGAACATCTTCTGGTCGAACTGCGCGCCCATGCGCTGACGGTAGCTGTCGAGCTGGTTGCGCAGCGCGTTGTCGAATTCCTGCTGGCTCACCGGCTGACCGGCGACTTTGGCGATCGTGGTGGCGTCCTCGCCGAAGCCTTTGTAGCCCTCGAGACCGACTAACGCGAACGAAGGGACGATGATGATCGCCAGAAGAATCTGCATCAAGCGTTGATGGGTACGAATAAATTCAAACATGGTCTGCCAATTCGGATTGAGTGGAACTTGCACATACAAAAAAGGCGAACTCGCGTTCGCCAATTCCGGTTGGCGGATTTTACAGTGCCCCCCTGCCCTTAGCAAGGGTAAATCATGGCGGAACCACACTGGAACCCGCAACCCGGAGGCGGGGGTCGTACCCCGGCGGGGTACGACCCCGATTGGCCTTGCGGGTTAATGTCTGTATATACTCAAGCGCCAATATAAAGTCCGACACGCGATATTCAAGCGCGCAAAAGAAAAACCCCGCAGCTCATTATAAGCTGCGGGGTATCTTGTTCTTGGCGGAGCGGACGGGACTCGAACCCGCGACCCCCGGCGTGACAGGCCGGTATTCTA
>JBDSKP010000120.1:0-6320 GCA_039916925.1 Duganella sp. | reverse complement strand
GGCCGCCGGCCTGGCGCCGGACGAGGCGACGCAGGCGCTGGAGCGCCACACGGCCGCGCTGGCGGGGTACCGGGAGGCGCCCGAGCACAACGCGCTGCCCAAGCACCTGCTGAGCGATTTCGCGCAGGCGCTGGAACAGACGCGCGCGGCGCTGTCGGCCGCCCCGGCTCCGGCTCCGGCCCCGGCTCCGGCCCCGGCTGAAGCGGCCGCGACCGACACGGGCGCCGCGCACACCGATGCCGGCGGCCCGGCGCCGTCCGACGCGCCGGACCAGGCCAAGCCGGCCAGGGGCCCGAAACCGCCCAAAGCCGCGCAGCCGCCCAGGGAAACCGACAAGAAATTCCTCGAAACGCTGGACGCGCTGGAAGCGGCGCTCGAGCAGGGCTCGCTGCACGCCGCCGCCGAGCACGATAAATGGCTGAAAGAACACAAGACCCGGCTGACGCCCGCGCAGACGGAGCGCCTGAACCACGTCCGGGCCGAACTCAAGCGCCTGGGCGACTGGGCGCGCTGGGGCGGCAACGTCTCGCGCGAGGAGCTGGTCAAGGCGGTCGAGGAACTGCCGGCGCTGGGCCTGCCGATGAGCGAACTGGCCAAGAAGGTCGGCAGCATGCGCGAACGCTGGAAGGCGCTCGACACCGTCTCCGGCCACGCGCCCAAGAGCTTGTGGGAGCGTTTCGACAGCGCCTGCACCACGGCCTACGCGCCGGCGGCGGCGCACTTCAAGCAGTTGGCCGAGGAGCGTCACGCCAACGCCGTCAAGGCCCAGGCGCTGATCGACGAGACCCATGCGATGGCCGCGGTGGCCGCCAGCGACGACGCCGACCTGAAAAACGTCGCCGCCGCCGGCCAGCGCCTGCGCCAAGTGTGGGGCCGGCTGGGCACCATCGACCGCAAGGAAAAGCGCAAGCTCGACCAGGCTTTCGACAAGGCGCTGGCGCAGATGCTGGCACCGCTGTCGGAGCAGCGCAAGATCGAAACGGCCAAGCGCGAGCAACTGATCGCCGAGGCCGAGCAGTTGCAGCCGGCGGACCGCCACACGCTCGACCATCTGCGCCGCCTGCAGGAACGCTGGCAGGAGCAGGCCAAGGCGCTGCCGCTCGAACGCAAGGTCGAGCAGGCGCTGTGGCAACGTTTCCGCGCCGCGTGCGACGCCATTTTCGCCAAGCGCAAGGAAACCGCCCACGCGGCCGACCACGAGCGCAAGGCCCATCTGCACGCGCGCGAGGCCATCTGCAAGGAGCTGGAGACGGCCACCTTCAGCGGCGACGACAAGGCGCAGCTGGCGGCCATCGCCAAGACGCTGCGCGACGCGGCCGCCGCCTGGAACGCCTCCGGCACCGTGCCGCGCGCGGCCGAGGCGAAGATCGCGCAGCGCTACCACGCCGCCGTGGCCGCCGTGCAGGGGCAGGCGGACGCGATCAAGCGCCGCGCCGGCGCCGCCCAGGCCAACGCGCTGCGCGACAAGCTGCGGCTGTGCCAGGCGCTGGAGAGCGCGATTAGTGGCACCGAGGGCGCCGACGGCGCTGAACCTATGGACGCGGACGGGTGGCAGGCCCGCTGGGCCGCGCTGCCGCCGCTGGCGCCCGAGTACGAGCGTGCGCTGCACGGGCGCTTCACGGCCGGTCTGGCCGCGCTCGACGGCAAACGCGAAGCCTACGCCGAGCAGCTCGAGCGCAACCGCGCCAAGTTGCTCGACGAGGTGCTGCGGCTGGAAATCGTCGCCGGCGTCGACAGCGGGGCCGAATTCGCCCGCGAGCGGCTGAAGATGCAGGTCGAAGTGTTGCAATCGTCGCTCAAGTCGGGCCAGAAGCCGCTGACGGCCGCCGCCGCGTACCTGCAGTTGTGCGCGATGCCGGCCCTGGCCGACGCCCGCACCGCCAGCCGCATCGAGCAGCTGTTCCGCCGCATCGGCGCCTCGGAGCGGGCATGAGCTTGAACGAAGTCCGCGTCCAGACCGCGGATTTCGATCTGAGCGCCGAGGTGGCGCGGCTGCGCGCGGCCAATCCGAAGATCGGCGCGATCGTCACGTTCGTCGGCGTCGTGCGCGATCTGAACGACGGCGCCGACGTGGCGGAGATGGAGTTGGAGCACTATCCGGGCATGACCGAGCAGTCGATCGGCGCCATCATCGAGCAGGCCAGGGGGCGCTGGCCGACGTTCGGCGCGCTGGTGGTCCACCGGGTCGGGCCGCTCAAGCCGCTCGACCAGATCGTGCTGGTGGCGGCGACGGCGGCGCATCGCGGCGAGGCGTTCGCGGCTTGTGAATTTATCATCGATTATTTGAAGACCGAGGCGCCGTTCTGGAAGAAGGAACAGACGCCGCAGGGCGCGCGCTGGGTCGACGCCCGCGTCAGCGACGATGCCGCATTGGATAAGTGGCGGTAACGGCAACCGTTCAACCCGCAAACCGGCGCCAGGGGTCGTACCCCGTACGGGGTACGACCCAGCCTTGTCGGGTTTGGGCGCCGCATCGCCGCCGCACCCTTGAAAACTGCCCGTTTAACACTATCTAAGCGATAAGTTAAATATATCGGAGCAATTCCATGCGGCAAGATAAACTCACCACCAAACTCCAGGAAGCCTTGTCGGACTCGCAGAGTCTGGCCGTGGGCAACGACAACCAGTACATCGAACCGGTGCACCTGCTGACGGCGCTGCTGAACCAGGACGACGGCAGCGCGCGCTCGCTGCTGCAGCGCGCCGGCGTCAACGTCGGCGGTCTGGCCAAGGCCCTCAAAGCCTCGCTCGACCGCTTGCCGAAAGTCTCCGGCACCGGCGGCGACGTCCAGGCCAGCCGCGAGCTGGTCTCGGTGCTCAACCTGGCCGACAAGGAGGCCCAGAAGCGCGTCGACCAGTTCATCTCCAGCGAGATGGTGCTGCTGGCGCTGGCCGACGACAAATCCGACGCCGGCAAGCTGGCGCGCGAAAACGGCCTGTCGCGCAAATCGCTGGAGACGGCCATCGACACCGTCCGTGGCGGCGCCAAGGTCGACAACCCCGACGCCGAAGGCCAGCGCGAGGCGCTGAAAAAATACACGCTGGACCTGACCGAGCGCGCCCGCGCCGGCAAGCTCGATCCGGTGATCGGCCGCGACGACGAAATCCGCCGCGCCATCCAGGTGCTGCAACGCCGCAGCAAGAACAACCCGGTGCTGATCGGTGACCCCGGCGTCGGCAAGACCGCCATCGTCGAAGGCCTGGCGCAGCGCATCGTCAACAACGAGGTGCCCGATTCGCTCAAGGGCAAGCGCGTGCTGGCGCTCGACATGGCGGCACTGGTCGCCGGCGCCAAGTACCGCGGCGAGTTCGAGGAACGCCTCAAGGCCGTGCTCAAGGAGCTGGCCATGGACGAGGGCCAGACCATCGTCTTCATCGACGAGATGCACACGATGGTCGGCGCCGGCAAGGCCGAGGGCGCGATGGACGCCGGTAATATGTTGAAGCCCGCGCTGGCGCGCGGCGAGCTCCATTGCGTCGGCGCCACCACGCTCGACGAATACCGCAAATACATCGAGAAGGACGCCGCGCTGGAGCGCCGCTTCCAGAAGATCCTGGTCGACGAGCCGACCGTGGAGGCCACCATCGCCATCCTGCGCGGCTTGCAGGACAAGTATGAGCTGCACCACAAGGTCGCCATCTCCGACGCCGCCATCATCGCGGCGGCCGAGCTGTCGCACCGCTACATCACCGACCGCTTCCTGCCCGACAAGGCGATCGATTTGATCGACGAGGCGGCGGCCAAGATCAAGATCGAGATCGATTCCAAGCCGGAGGTGATGGACAAGCTGGAACGCCGCCTGATCCAGCTGAAGATCGAGAAGGAAGCCGTCAAGAAGGAGAAGGACGAGGGCTCGCGCCGCCGCCTGGACCTGATCGAGGAGGAGATCCTGCGCCTGCAGCGGGAGCTGAACGACTTCGAGGAGATCCTCAAGGCCGAGAAGGCGGTGGTGCAGGGCAGCACCCACATCAAGGAAGAGATCGAGCGCATCAAGCTGCAGATGGAGCAGGCCACCCGCGAGAGCAACTGGCAGCGCGTCTCGGAGCTGCAATACGGCCGCCTGCCGGAACTTGAGGCGCAACTGAAGCAGGCCGAGACGGCGTCGGCCAACGGCGTGTCGCTGGAGAAGAACACGCCGCCCAAGCAAAGGCTGCTGCGCACCGAGGTCGGCGCCGAGGAGATCGCCGAGGTGGTCTCGCGCGCGACCGGCATCCCGGTGTCGCGCATGATGCAGGGCGAGCGCGACAAGCTGCTGCACATCGAGGAGAAGCTGCACGAGCGCGTGGTCGGCCAGGACGAGGCGATCGCCGCCGTGTCGGACGCGATCCGCCGTTCGCGCGCCGGGCTGT
This sequence comes from Duganella sp., assembly GCA_039916925.1. Taxonomy (GTDB): domain Bacteria; phylum Pseudomonadota; class Gammaproteobacteria; order Burkholderiales; family Burkholderiaceae_D; genus Rugamonas. The sequence goes on along the minus strand of JBDSKP010000120.1, from coordinate 1,970 downwards.
CCGATCCGAACCGTCCGTATGGTTCGTTCATGTTCCTGGGCCCGACGGGCGTCGGCAAGACCGAGCTGTCGAAGGCGCTGGCCGGCTTCCTGTTCGACACCGAGGAATCGATGATCCGCATCGACATGAGTGAATTCATGGAGAAGCATTCGGTGGCTCGCCTGATCGGCGCGCCGCCGGGCTATGTGGGCTACGACGAGGGTGGCTATCTGACCGAGGCGGTGCGCCGCAAGCCGTACAGCGTGATCCTGCTCGACGAGGTGGAGAAGGCGCATCCGGACGTGTTCAACCTGCTGCTGCAGGCGCTCGACGACGGCCGCATGACGGACGGGCAGGGGCGCACGGTGGACTTCAAGAACACCGTCATCATCATGACGTCCAACCTCGGGTCGCACAAGATCCAGGCGATGGAGGAATCCGATCCCGGCGTGGTCAAGCTGGCGGTGATGGCGGAGGTGCGGTCGCACTTCCGGCCGGAGTTCATCAACCGTATCGATGAAATCGTCGTGTTCCACGGCCTCGATGAGAAGAACATCGGCGCCATCGCCAAGATCCAGCTGGGCATCCTGGAGCGGCGCCTGGCCAAGATGGAGATGACGTTGTCGATCACCGACGCGGCGCTGCACAAGATCGCCGAGGCGGGCTACGATCCGGTGTATGGCGCGCGGCCGTTGAAGCGGGCGATCCAGCAGCAGATCGAAAATCCGCTGTCCAAGTTGATCCTGCAGGGGCGTTTCGGGCCGAAGGACACCATCCATGTCGATGTCGACAACGGCGAGCTGGCGTTCCGCGCCTGATTGAGCGGCGCTGTAACCCGGAAAGGTCGGGGTCGTACGGGGACGCCGAGTCCCCAGGGGTACGACCCTGGTTCGCCGCCGTGCGGGTTGAACGGTTCCCGCTTACGGGCGTTGATCGAAAAACGCCGACGGGCTGCTCCCGAACGTCTTCTTGAACATCGCCGAAAACGCCGACTGGCTGGCGTAGCCCAGCTCCGCCGCCACCTGCGACAACGGCATGCCGCGCGCGATCAACGGCGCGGCATGCGCCAGCCGCACCTGCCGGCGCCATTGCACGAAACTCATCCCCAACTCGCGCTCGAACAGCCGCGTCAACGTGCGGTCCGAGGCGCCCACGTGGCCGGCCCACTGCCGCAAGGTCAGCTCCGCGCCCGGATCGGCGATCAGCGCGTCGCACAGCGACTTCAGACGTTTGTCGGCCGGCAGCGGCACGCGGATCGGGCGCACCGCGCAGCGCGGCAGTTCATCCAGGATCATCTCCCCCAACAGGCGCTCCCGCGCCGATCGCTCGTGCTGGTCGTGCTGCTCCAGCGCGGCGATCAGTTCGCGCAGCAGGCTCGATACCTCGATCACCTTGCATTCGTCGCCCGGAAACGGCGAGCGGTCCGCGTGCACGCACAACGGCCGCAGGCGGGTCGGCTCGAGCACGGTCACCGCGTGCACCACGTTCGGCGCGATCCAGATGGCGCGCTGCGGCGGCACGATCCAGCTGCTGTTGTTGGCCGTCACCCGCATCACCCCTTGCACCGCGTAGGTGAACTGGCCCCACGGATGGTGGTGCGACAGCAGGTTGGCGTCGGCCGGCAGGTCGCGTCCCGACATCGTCAGCGGACGCTCGGGCGTCGGATAGTCGCTATTCCAGTTGAACTGCGTGTGGGTGACGATGGGAATGGGCATGAAGTCGGCCTGATGGCGGAAACGCGATAAATGTTGTCGCCCTATCTTAAATCAGACTAGCGGCGATTGATACACTTGTCGTATATATACCAACAAGGATGCGGGATGACCGAAAAAACACTGCTACGCCAGGATGCCAAGGTGATCGCGCTGGTCGGGCTGGCCCACGGCACCTCCCACTTCTACCACGTGATCCTGGCCGCGCTGATCCCGTGGCTCAAGCCGGAGTTCCACCTCAGCTACGCCGAGCTCGGCCTGCTGATGACGGTATTTTTC
>JBDSKP010000119.1:0-2543 GCA_039916925.1 Duganella sp. | reverse complement strand
TGCAATAGGCGTGGCAGGTCTGGCCGGCGCTGGGGAAGAACAGCACCGTCTCCTTGTACTTGTGCTGCAGGCCCTTGACCGGCGCGTCGTTCACGCGCGGCACGTTGTGCGTCATCTGCCCGGCCGGATGCGGGTTCATGCGCAGGCGGATCTTGCGCACCAGCTCGGCCATCGCCGCCGGGTTGGCTTTGCCCAGCACCATGTCGCGCAGCTGGGCGTAGTCGTCCGCCTGCAGCATGTCCTTGTGCGGGAACACCAGGCGGTAGATCGGATCGTCGGGGATGTTGCTCCAGTCGATCAGGTGGTCGAGCACGTACTCGTTGGTGCGGAACGGCAGCACGTGCGACACCACCTGCACCGCCTCCCGCAGGTCGGGCGGTATGCGATCCCATTGGCGGGCGTTGGCGATGGTCTGGCGGATGAAGGGTTTGAACTTGGGCGCCTGGGCGGCGCTGGGGGTCCCGGACGGATTGATATCGGTGGTCATGGCGGTTTCCTATCGCTTGTGAGGTGGCGGAAACTGCATGCTAGGCCTCCCCCCGGGCATTCAAATTGCCCAAAATCAAGTGACCACTGGAAATATTTAGAGACTGGATGCAAGCGGCAATAAAACCACGGTCGCAATTTCCATACAGCCACACTTTGCGGCAGCGCAATCCCGAGCGCCGCCGCCGGCGTAAAGTGCATACGAGCAAGCCCACCCACCCGACAAGGAACCGCCATGAAACAACACTTCCCGCTGGCCGCCATCGCCGCCACCGCCCTGCTCCACCTGTCCGCCGCCGCCTCGGAACCGACCGAGAAGGACGCCATCGCCATGGCCGAAAAAGGCGCCGCCTTCATGAAGGCCAACGGCAAGGAGGCGATGATGAAGAAGATCAGCGCCAAGGACCCCGACTTCGTCCAGGGTTCGCTGTACGTCGACATGCGCGACATCAACACCGGCATCGTGCTGGCGCATCCGATCAACCCGTCCATCGTCGGCAAGGACCTGACCGACGTGCCCGACGCCAGCGGCAAGAAATACCGCCGCGAGATCATCGAGCTGGCCGCCAAGAAGGGCAGCGGCTGGGTCGACTACCAGTACAAGAACCCCACCACCGGCAAGATCGAGCCGAAGACCACCTACATCCTGCGCGTCGGCGACGCCGTGCTGGAAGCGGGCATCTATAAAAAATAATCGCGCAGCCCCGCCGCACGCCGTCCGCGCACCCGAGCTGGAGAGAGCAACATGCTGAAGAAATTACGTATTGGACCCAAACTGCTGCTCGCGCCCGGGCTGGTGCTGGTGCTGTTGATCGTCACCGCCGCCGCCGGCTACCACGGCATGGTGCGCCAGAACGCATCGATGGAAAACCTGGTGCAGGTGCGCGCCGAGCGCCTCAAGGCGGCGGCCGACGTCTCCGGCGAGGCGCGCTACGCGCACGCCCACATCTACCAGTTGCTGGCCTGGACCAACGGCAGCTTCGCGCAGGCCCGGCTCGACGCGCTGGGCAAGCAGATCAAGGCGCGCCACGCCAGCATCGAGGCCCAGCTGCGCCGGCTGGCCGCCGACGCCGGCGACGACGCCGCCGAGCGCAAGATCGTCGAGCGCTCGCTATTGTCGCTGGCGGCCTACCGCAAGGCCGTGCTCGAGACGATGGACATGGCGCAGATGGACCAGAGCATCGCCACCAACTCGATGGCCAAGGCCGAGAAGCAGTTCCTGCTGCTCAATGAAGAGCTCGAACAATTGTCGACGCTGCAAAAGCAGCTCAGCGTGGCCGCGCACGCGCGCGCCAAGGGCGACTTCGCCGCCATGACCACCACCATGGGCGTGGTCGTGCTGCTGTCGATCGCGCTGTCGCTGGGCGTGACGATGGCCGTGCGCGGCGCCATGCTGCGCGACATCCGCGGCATCGCCGACGTCGTCGTGGCGCTGGCGGCCGGGAAACTGGGCGCGGGCCGGCGCAACGACGGGCGCGACGAGATCGCCGACACGGCGCGCATGCTCGATCAAACGATGGGCAACCTGACGCAGACGCTGGGCACGATCCTGACGGCGGTGCGCTCGATCGACACCGCCGCCCATGAAATCGCCAGCGGCAACCTCGACCTGTCGACCCGCACCGAGATGCAGGCCAGCTCGCTCGAGCAGACCGCCAGCGCGATGGACGGCCTGACCCACGCGGTGCGGCAGAACGCCGCCAACGCCCAGCAGGCCTGCAGGCTGGCCGCCGGCGCCAGCGAGATGGCCCAGCGCGGCGGCGACGCCGTGCAGCAGGCGGTGCGCACGATGACGTCGATCCGCGCCAGCTCGCGCCAGATCGTCGACATCATCAGCGTCATCGACGGCATCTCGTTCCAGACCAACATCCTGGCGCTCAACGCCGCCGTCGAGGCGGCGCGCGCGGGCGAACAGGGCCGCAGCTTCGCGGTGGTGGCGTCCGAGGTGCGCACCCTGGCGCAGCGCTCGGCGGCGGCGGCCAAGGAAATCAAGCAACTGATCGGCGACTCGGTCAGCCAGGTCGACAGCGGCGCCCGCCTGGTCGACGAAGCCGGCC
>JBDSKP010000118.1:0-3872 GCA_039916925.1 Duganella sp. | reverse complement strand
AAGCAGACCCGCTACGATATCGACAGCCTGGTCAAGGCGCCGTTGCCGGGGTTCGAATCGTTCAAGTTCAAGGCCGGCTACACCGACTATGAGCACGCGGAGCTCAACGACGAGAACCAGCCGGAGGTGATCTTCAAAAACCGTTCGCTGGAAACGCGCGCGGAGCTGACGCACAAGCCGGTCGCCGGCTGGCACGGCACCTTTGGCGTGCAGACCGAGAATACGCACTTCTCGGCGCTGAGCGCGGAGGGCGGCCCGGATACGGTGCCGGTCACGCATTCGACCTCCACCGCCGCCTTCGTGGTCGAGGAGACGGAAGTCGGCGTGGTGCGCGTCAACGCCGGCGCGCGCGTCGAGCGTGTCAAGCGCAAGCCGGTCACCGGCGTCGATCGCTCGTTCGACCTGAAGTCGGCGTCGGTCGGCGGCATGTGGCCGTTCGTCCCCGGTTATGGACTGGGCGCGACGCTGTCGTACGCGCAGCGCGCGCCGGCCACCGAGGAGCTGTATTCGTCCGGCCCGCACGACGCCACCGTCACCTTCGATATCGGCAACGCCGATTTCAACAAGGAGACCTCGCGCAATATCGAGCTGTCGTTGCAGAAGACGACGGGCCTGGTGCGCTGGAAGGCCAACCTGTTCCGCAACAAGGTCAGCGATTTCATTTATGGCCAGATCACCGGCCAGTTGGTGGATGAAGAAGGCAATCCGGGCGACGAGCTGCGTCAGCGGATCTTCCTGCAGGCCGACGCCACCATCCAGGGCGCCGAGGCGGAGCTGGAATACAACCCGCACGGCGCCGGCTGGTCGGGCCGCGTGTTCGCCGATACCACGCGCGGCAAACTCGATCAGGGCGGCAGCCTGCCGCTGCAACCGGCCACCCGTCTGGGCGCGAGCGCCGGCTACAAGATGGGGCAGTGGCGCGCCGGCTTGTCGCTGGTGCACGCGCAAGCGCAGGACCGGTTGGCGACCTTCGAGAGCACCGACACGCCGGGCTACAATCAGGTCAACGCCAATGTGGCGTACACGCAAAAGGTCGGCGCGTATGATTTGACGTGGTTCCTGTTGGCGAAGAATCTGACCAACGACGAGATCCGCGTATCGACGTCGGTGTTGAAGGATATCTCTCCGCTGCCGGGCCGTAACGTGGTATTCGGGGTGCGCGCGAAGTTTTAAGCGCCCGCCCCGGCGGCATCGGCATCAATCCCTGATGCCGATGCCGTGGTTGATCGATTCGACGATCATGTTTTCCGCCGCATGCGTGATATTCGTGTGGCGGAAAAAATTGTAGACGAACACGCCGCTCGGCGTTCCCTTCAAGTCCCCATCGCAATAGACGCGCGCGTTCCAGTCGGCGCCGTGGCCGACGCTGTACGTACCCAGATACGAGAACGCGCGGCCGTCCGTGGAGCGGATGTACGATCCCTTGATCGGCCACTGGTCGAGCCAGTATGTAGCGAGCTGGGCCGCGTAACGGTTGGCGTCGGCGGCGGAACCGAATCCCTCCGATGGATAGTTCTGCTCGTACACCACCTCGCAAGCGGACGTGGTACCCCGGTAAATGCGGAAACGCGGCCGATAGGTACCGTCTTCGGACCGTGTGGGAGCGCAGACAATGTAATGACCGTCGCGTGCGAACGAACTTGACTCTGCCATGTGACCCTCGCTAGTAAGGAAAGAAACACTGTTTTCCAGCTTGCTTGCCGCAGTGCACAAGGCAGGCTGGCGTCAACCAGTCGCGTCTCCGAACCCCGTTTTTCCCGCGCGGGCTCAGTGTGGATGACGGAAGAGTAGCATACGGAGGCGTTCTTATTCAATCGAGTCATGACATAACAACAAAAATAATATTGCATCGCAGCATTGCGTAGTCTCGACGGCCCATGCGATGGCGGATTACGGCGTTCCGCCTGATCCGCCCCGCGTGTTTAACGGTATTTCAAACGCTGACGTTCAAGGCCAGTAAGTCGGCTTGAGCATCTCCGGCTGTCCCGTATAACCATGCTTGCGCGCGAACGCCGCCAGCACCGCCGCCGCCTCCCGTCCGCCGAAGATCGACCACAGGAACATGCGGCCATACAGCTCGCTGCGCTCGCGCGGGTCGTTTTGCATCGACGGGTCCTGGCCCAGCAAGGTTTTCAACGCGGCGATGCTGCCATCGTGCGTCACCATCCGGGTGCCGCCGTCCGCGCTGGTGTCGAACACCAGCAGGCGTGGTTGCGACGCGTCGGCCTGCCAGCGCCGCCATTCCGGCAGCGCCTCGCCGCCGGGCCGTCCATGGCGGGCGAAGTGCGTCCAGTATCCAGCCATGGCATCCGAAACCTCCTTGCGGCCCGGCAGGTTGGCCGCCGTGAAGGAGCGGAACGGATCGAACTCCCCATCCAGGTCGCGGAACACGAACGCCACCTCCAGCACGTGCGCGGCTCCCAGGAGGATGCGCGGCTGGATCAGCGGTATGGCGGGTTGCTCATCCCAGTCGAACCGGTACACCCACACATCGGGATGGCCCGATGCGATCATCGCATTGGCCGGCTCCAGTGCGCTGGTGGTTTGCCACAGCGCCGACATGTAGGCCGCATGGCGCTGATAGCGGGCGCGGTTGCGCATCACCGGGATTTTCCCGAACAGCATGCGCACGTAGTCCGGATTGTTGGACATGAAGGTCTTGTACTCGTCGCGGTTGGTGCCGACGATGAACGGCACCGCGTGATAGCGGTCGCGGTCCGAGAACACCTCGGCCAGTGGCCCGGCCGGCAGCACGTAACCGTCCTGCACCACGGTCGGCGAGTCATAGAAGTTAAGCGCGCCCTGCTTGACCGGCGCCAGCAGGGCCTGCGGCGGCAGTCCACGGACGAATTGCTCGATCTCCGCCGCCGTCATCGACGCGATCAGCCGCTTGGCGCTGGCTCGGTCGATGGCCCGGCCATCGCGCGGCAGCCATTCGCACAGCAGCTCGCGCGAGCTGAGGGCGTGGCCCGGCTGCGCGTCGTCGGTGTAGTTGCGCGCCTGCGCCCGCGTGTAGCTGGCTGTCAGCGGCGATTGCGCGATCGCCTTGTGGAACAGTCCCTTCGACAGCGGACTGGCGAGCAGCGTGTAGACATTGAGCCCGCCGGCCGATTCGCCGAAGATTGTGACGTTGCCCGGATCGCCGCCGAAAGCGGCGATATTTTGCCGCACCCATTCCAGCGCGGCGATCAGGTCCAGCGTGCCGAAATTGCCGGAGCGGTCGGCCGGCGTGTCGTCCTCCCTCGCCAGCTCCTCGAGACTGAACCAGCCGAAAACACCCAGGCGGTAGTTAGCCGATACGACGATCATCCGATCCCGGCCGGCCAGATTGCGCAGCGTGGTGTAAGTGGCGGCGGTGCCGGACGAGTTGGCGCCGCCGTGTATCCAGAACATCACCGGCAGTGGCGCCCGCCGCGCGATCGCTTCGGCCGCTTGTCGTGGAGCGAAGATGTTGAGCGACAGGCAGTCCTCGGAGCCGGCCGGCAGGCCCCACTGGTCGGGCGGCAGTTCAAGCGTCACACCGCCCGGTTGCATCGCCGGTTGTCCGCAGACGATCGCCTCGCGCACGCCTTCCCACGGCAACGCGGGGCGGGGCGCCTTCCAGCGCAGCGGACCGACCGGCGGCCGCGCGTACGGCAGGCCAAGCCAGGCGTGCGTGTCGTGCAGGTCCTCGCGGCCGATCACGTCGCCCGTGACGGTGTGGCGCAGCGACGCGGCGGCGGCTGTCGGCCGCTGTCCCGGATCGGCTTTAGCGGCCGGGGGCGACGGCTGGCGCGCCGTTTTACCCGGCATCAGGAAGTGCGCCAGCGCCGGCACCAGCACCAGCGCGCCGACCATATTCCACAAGAACATGAAGGCCAGCAGGATGCCCA
>JBDSKP010000117.1:0-5243 GCA_039916925.1 Duganella sp. | reverse complement strand
AGTTCCCTCGCCTGCGCCTGCCAATCGGCGGGTATCCGGTCCAGCAGGTAGCCGCGCGGCAAATCCGGCGCGGCGTCGCGGGCGGCGGCCAGCGCCTCGAAGCTGAACGATGACAGCAGCGGCATGGCGGCCGGGGCGCCGGCGGCGATCTCGTCGGCGTAGCTGTCGCGCGTCACCTCGGCCACCCAGCGGCCCGTTTCGGCCTCGAAGCCGTCGGCCGGCTTGATTTCCACATTCATCCAGATGCGCTGGGCCTTGCAGTAATCGATGAATTGCGTGTAGTACGGCACCGGCTCGTGCGTGAATTGCGGGCCGAACCAAGCGCCCGCGTCCATCGCGGCCAGATCGACGGCGTCGGTCTCCGGCACGCCTCCGCGCCCGGCCACCGTGCGGCCGAAGTCGGCGTCGTGCATCACCATGCCGATGCCGTCGCGCGACAACATCACGTCGAACTCGACGGCATGGAAACCGTAGGCCAGGCCGGCGCGCAGGCCGGCGATCGTGTTTTCCGGCGCCACGGTCCCGCCGCCGCGATGCGCAACAATTTTAGGGTACGGCCACATGATGAGTTCCTCCAGCTTCAACCCACACCCACGCCAGAGGGGTCGTACCCAGTGGGGTACGACCCCGGGCCGCGCGGGGTGCGGGGTGAAATTTTAGTATTAAACCAACATCACCCTATCACGAATGCCGCGCAGACACTACACTGGCGGCCTGATAGGATCACTCAAAAGGTTAGACATATCATGACAGCTCAAAAAGCGCTCAGCCATATCCGCGTGCTCGACCTGAGCCGGGTGCTGGCCGGACCGTGGTGCTCGCAGAATCTGGCCGACCTCGGCGCCGACGTCATCAAGATCGAGCGGCCCGGCGCCGGCGACGATACGCGCGCCTGGGGCCCGCCGTACGCCCGGGACGCCGATGGTAACGACACCACCGAGGCGGCCTACTACCTGGCCGCCAACCGCGGCAAGCGCTCGGTGACGATGGACATCGCCAGCGCCGAGGGCCAGGCGCTGCTGCGCGAGCTGGTCAAGCATTGCGACGTGGTGCTGGAAAACTACAAGGTCGGCCAGCTCAAGCGCTACGGCCTGGACTACGATTCGCTCAAGGCCGTCAAGCCCGACTTGGTGTACTGCTCGGTGACCGGCTTCGGCCAGGACGGCCCGTACGCGCACCGCGCCGGCTACGATTTCCTGATCCAGGGCATGGGCGGGCTGATGTCGGTCACCGGCGAGCGCGACGACCTGCCCGGCGGCGGCCCGCAAAAGGCCGGCGTCGCGCTGACCGATTTGATGACCGGCATGTACGCCACCATCGCCATCCTCGCCGCGCTGACGCAGCGCGACCGCGACGGCACGGGCCAGTACATCGACATGGCGCTGCTCGACGTGCAGGTGGCGATGCTGGCCAACATGGGCAGCAATTACCTCAACAGCGGCAAGCCGCCCAAGCGCTGGGGCAACGCGCACCCGAACATCGTGCCGTATCAAACCTTCGCCTGTTCGGACGGCTACATCATCGTCGCCACCGGCAACGACGGCCAGTATCAAAAATTCGTCGAAGCGGGCGGGCGCGGCGACCTGGCCCTCCACGAGCGCTACGCGACCAATCCGCTGCGCGTGAAAAACCGCGACGAGCTGGTGCCGCTGCTGGCGGCCATGGTGCTGGCGCACAGCCGCGATTTCTGGATCGACACGCTGGAGGCGGTCGGCGTGCCCTGCGGTCCGATCAACAACCTCGACGACGTCTACAAAAACCCGCAGGTGCTGGCGCGCGAACTGGTGATGGAAGTCCCGCATCCGACCGCCGGCAAGGTCAAGCTGGTGCGCAGCCCGATGCGCATGTCGGGCGCGCCGGCCGACGGCGCGGCGACCTTGCCGCCACCACTGCTGGGCCAGCACACCGACGAGGTGCTGCGCGATTTGCTCGGCCACAGCGCAGCCGATATCACCACCCTGCGCAACAAAGGAGTGCTTTAAGCATGAGTAGCAACGTCACTTTGGAAGAAATTACCGGTCACAACTTCGAAACCTTCATGGAAATGGAGCTGCCCGACCACCAGCGCGATTTTATCGCCAGCAATGCCTTCTCGATCGCCCAAGCCAGGTTCTACGCCGACTACGTCCCGCGCGGCATTTACTGCGACGGCGAGCCGGCCGGCTTTTTGTTGTACGACCGCCGGTCGAACGACAACCTGGGCGAATATGGCATCTACCGCTTCATGGTGGATTTCCCGCGCCAGGGCCAAGGCATAGGCCGGCGCGCGATGGCCTTGCTGCTGGACGAACTCAAGGCCAAGCCGGACGTCAGGCTGATCACGATCTGCTACAAGCCGGACAACGCGACCGCGCGCAGGTTTTACCAAAGCTTCGGCTTCCAGGAAACCGGCCTGGACGAGATCGGCGAGATGATCGCCGAGATCACCGTGGCGGATTGACGCGGCGTCACGTTCAAGGGGAACGCGGTCGCGCGTCCCCCCCCGCATCACCGCCTCAACGGAGGACATCGCGCTTCAATTCCATGATCTGCCCGTGCATCTGGCTGACCGAGCCCTTCATCTGCGCCGACAAGCGCGGAATATTCGTGCACACCCGCTTGGCGCGTTCGGCCAGCGCTTCCAGGTCGCGGATCAGCTTGCGGATACGCTCGCCGTCCCGCGACAGCAAGATCTCGCGCGCCGTGTCCGACAACCGGTCCACCCGCTCGATGCTGTCGCGCAGCTCGCTGGGAAGATCGGGCTCGGCGGAACTGGCCTGCGCCGCCTGGCCTATCGCTTGCTCAAGTAAATGGAACCGGTGCTCGATGTCGTTCATTTGCGGCATGGTGGACTCCTCCTCTGTGGGATCAGGCACAGGCGTGCCAGTGCAGATTCGACTCCCGCCCCCGGCGCCGGTTTCCAGGCCCGCGTCCGCCCATTGACCCACGTCAGAGGACGGTCAAACTCCCCGCCCTTTCCGCGCGAGTCAGCTGTGCACGCCCCGCCGGCGGCATCTGTTAGTATTAATCAACAAAGCCCGCACCCTCCGAACGGACATGGACATCGACCAGTATTCAGCACACCTCCGCGACACCGAACACCTGCCGCAGGCCGGGGATCGCCAGCCGGGCCCGGCCGCCAGCGCCGAACATTTTTTCGCCAACAGCCCCTATTTCGCTTTTTCGATCGACGACGACGGCGCCCTGCTGTGGTGCAACGGCCACACGCGCGCCGCGCTCGGACCGGTGCCCGACAAGGCGCCGGCCGCCTCGCTGTACGCCACCTGGTCGGTGCCGATGCTCAAGAACGAGGCGCTGCCGACGGCGCGCGCGCGCGGCTACTGGCGCGGCGAACTGGAGCTGGTCGGCGACGGCGGCGTGCCACACATGGTCACGCAGACGGTGGAATGGCGCCGCGCCACGCCGCAGCAGCCCGGGCACTACCTGTGCCTGTCGTATCCGCTCGACGACTACGACGTGTTCGAGTCGCGCCTGCGCTTCAAGCACCTGTTCGAGGCCCATCCGCAACCGATGTGGGTGTACAACCTGCAGACGCTGCAGTTCCTGGTGGTCAACGCCGCCGCCGTCGACCACTACGGCTACACGGAGGCTGAATTCCTGCGCATGACGATCATGGACATCCGTCCGCCCGAAGAGCACGACCGGCTCGAGCGCAATCTGGCCGCCGCCCCCGCCAGGGGCCCCGAGCAGGCCGGCGTCTGGACCCACATCAAGCGCGACGGCCGCCATATCCATGTCGAGATCTCCTCGCATTCGGTCACCATCGCCGGCCATCCGGCCCGTTTCGTCGTGGTCCACGACGTCACCGAACAGCTGCGCATGGCGGCCGAGCTGCACGCCTCGCGCGAGCTGAAAAACCTGGTCATCAACCACCTCCCGCACCAGATTTTCTGGAAGGGGCTCGACGGCAGCTACCTGGGCGGCAACGAGGTGTTCGCGCGCGCGGCCGGACTCGCTAGCACATCGCAAGTGCCCGGGCGGCGCGACGAGCAGCTGCCGTGGGCCCACAACGCCGAGGCCATCCGCGCCGAGGACCGCGCCATCATCGCCAGCGGCGAGCCGCAACTGAACCGGCAGGACCACATGACCCTGGCCGACGGCTCGGTGCACTGGTACACGATCAACAAGCTGCCGTTCCACGACCAGCACGGCAACGTCATCGGCGTGCTCGGCACGATCGAGGATATCAGCGAGCGCAAACAGAACGAGATGATGCTGCAGCTGCGCGGGCGCGCGCTCGACGCCAGCGTCAACGCCATCGTCATCACCGCGCACGGCCCCGACGGCGACCTGATCGAGTACGCCAATCCCGCCTTCGCGCGCCTGTTCGGCCACAGCGGCGACGACGCCCACGGCCGGCGCCTGGACCTGCTGCTCGGCCACGACCAGCCCAGCGACGGCGGCGAGGCGCTGCGCGCGGCGCTGCAGTCGCGCCAGGAGGTGACGATGCTGCTGGGCGCGCGCCACCGCGACGGCACGCCGCTGTGGACGCAGCTGCACCTGGCGCCGGTGCACACCGGCGGCGACATCGGCCATCACGTCTGCGTGCTGACCGACCTGACCGAAACCATCAACTACCAGGCGCAGCTGGAACACCAGGCCAGCCACGACGCGCTGACCGGCCTGCCCAACCGCGCGCTGTTCGGCGACCGGCTGGTCCAGGCCATCAGCTACGCCCAGCGCTACGGCCACAGCGTGTGGGTCGCGTTCATCGACCTCGACAACTTCAAGCTGGTCAACGACAGCGAGGGCCACCAGTCCGGCGACGAGCTGTTGTGCACCGTCGCCGCGCGCCTGAGCGCGTGCCTGGACGCCGGCGACACGGTGGCGCGCCTCGGCGGCGACGAATTCCTGCTGCTCATGCCCGACGCCGACGGCCGCGCCATGCCGGGCCTGCTCGAACGCGTGCTCGAAGCCGTCAGCGCGCCGGTCGCGCTGGGCCGGCAATTGTTCACCGTCACCTGCAGCATCGGCGTCAGCGTCTACCCCAACGACGGCGCCGAGCCGCAGCAACTGCTCAAGCACGCCGACATCGCCATGTACCGCGCCAAGGAGACCGGCCGCAACCAGATCCAGTTCTACGAGGCGGCCATGCACACCCGCATCGCCGAGCGCACGATGATCGAGGCCGAGCTGCGCCACGCGCTGCCGCGCAACGAGCTGAGCCTGCAATACCAGCCCAAGGTCGACCTGCGCAGCGGCGCCGTGGTGGGCATGGAGGCGCTGCTGCGCTGGCACCATCC
>JBDSKP010000116.1:0-4910 GCA_039916925.1 Duganella sp. | reverse complement strand
CAAGACCTTGCTGCAGGAATTCCTGCAAAGTAAGAAGATTTCGCTTCCGCTGTACAAGGTGGTGGCGACGCACGGTGCCGCACACAGCCAGGAATTCGAGATTGAATGTCTGGTGCCGAAGCTGGGCGTGCAAGTCTACGGACGAGGCGGCAGCCGCCGGGCTGGCGAACAGGCCGCTGCCAAGCTGGCGCTGGAAGTGGCTGAGCAAGCGTTGCTGAAGACACCGGCCGCCGCCCGCAAGGTCAAACCACGCGCCGCCCAGCTCAAGCTTGCCGGCATCGCCACCGTGCAGAGCGACGCTGCCAGCGAGTCGTCGGCATCGCCGTCGGGATCGCCGTCCGCCACGACACACGCCGGGGCGACCAGCAAGTAAGCGGCCTGTATTTACCGGCCTGTATTTATCGGCCGCTATTTATCGGCCGGCCGTTGGCCGATGCCCGAGGGTCAATGTGATCACTGCAATACCTGCATGTATTGATGTATCAATGTTTTACTCAGCACCAAGCGCAACACCATACTCTGAAGCGATATAGCATGACTACCGAAACGACCCCCGCCAACTTCCGTTGTGGCTATATCGCCATTGTCGGCCGCCCCAACGTGGGCAAATCGACGTTGATGAACACGCTGATCGGCGCCAAGGTCAGCATCACCTCGCGCAAGGCGCAGACCACGCGCCACCGCATCACCGGCATCCAGACCCACGACGACGCCCAGTTCATCTACGTCGACACGCCGGGCTTCCAGACCCGCCACGCGAACGCGCTCAACAAGACGCTCAACAAGACCGTCACCAACACCTTGATCTCGTCGGACCTGATCCTGTACGTGATCGAGGCGGGCACCTTCGGCCCGGCCGACCAGCAGGTGATGGATCTGTTGCCGAGCGAGGTGCCGGTGATCCTGGTGATCAACAAGGCCGACCGCGTCAAGGACAAGGCGGTGCTGCTGCCGTTCGCCCAGCAGGTCGCGGCCAAGTTCAACTTCGCCGCCATCGTGCCGGTGTCGGCCAAGCTGCGCTTCCAGCTCGACGGGCTGGAAAAAGAGATCAAGAGATTCCTGCCCGAGAACCAGCCGATCTTCGGTCCGGACGACATCACCGACCGCAGCGAGAAGTTCCTGGCGTCGGAGATCGTGCGCGAAAAGCTGTTCCGCTTCGTCGGCGACGAGCTGCCGTACACCAGCACGGTGCTGATCGAGCAGTTCGAGCAGGAGGGCGACCTGCGCCGCGTGTTCGCCGCCATCCTGGTCGAGCGCGACACGCACAAGTCCATGATCATCGGTAACAAGGGCGCGCGCCTGAAGGAAGTGTCGACGCAGGCGCGGCTGGACATGGAAAAGCTGTTCGGCGGCCCGGTCTACCTGGAGATCTGGGTCAAGGTCAAATCCGGCTGGGCCGACAACGAAGCGGGTCTGCGCGCCTACGGCTACGAATAAAAGAGGACCGATGTCCACCACCACGCACGACGCCGAGGCTGATGCCGATACCACGGCCGAACCGCAGCAGGCAGCGCCCGCCGCGGAGCGTGGAGTAGCGCCCGTCACCACGCCGGCGCCGGCCGCCCCGGCCAACCCCGCCAAGCGTCCCCGCGCGCCATCGCGCGAGCGCACCTTCGGCACCAAGGTCGCCGGCCAGCCGGCCTTCGTCCTGCACAGCTACCCGTACAAAGAAACCAGCCTGATCATCTATCTGTTCACGCGCGACTTCGGCCGCGTGGCGCTGATCGCCAAGGGCGCCAAGCGGCCGCACTCGCAGCTGCGCGGGGTGCTGCAAACCTTCCAGCCGCTGTCGTCGAGCTGGGTGGGCAAATCCGAGCTGCGCACGCTGACCGACGCCGAATGGGTCGGCGGCATGCTGCCGCTGGAGAAAACCGCGCTGCTGTGCGGCTTCTACCTCAATGAACTGCTGGTCAAGCTGCTGGCGCGCGACGACGCCCATCCGGCCCTGTTCGACCACTACGTCGCCACGCTCAACCAGCTGGCGCACAACGAACCTGCGCCCATCGTCCTGCGAAAATTCGAACGGGCCCTACTTAGGGAGACGGGGGTCTCGGCCGACCTGTCGCGCTGCACCGCCACGCGCGCGCCGGTGCGGGCCGACGTGGTCTACGTGGTCGATCCGGAGCGCGGCCCGCGTCCCGAGCGCGCGGCCGACCAGTCGCCGCGCGTGAGCGGCAAGACGCTGATCGACATGGAGCGCGAGGACTACCAGGACGCCGCCACCCAGTCGCAGAGCAAGCAGCTGATGCGCTTCCTGCTGGCGCACCACCTGGGCGGCGCGCCGCTGAACACGCGCCAGATACTGATCGACCTGTCGCAGTTATAAAATCGCAGTCACAGAAAAAACATAAACGGTAAAGACAAATGAGCTACCTGCATCCTTCCGGCACCATCATCGACCTTGGCGTAAACATCGACCACGTCGCCACCTTGCGCAACGCCCGCGGCACCATGTATCCGGACCCGATCCGCGCCGCGCTGCTGGCCGAGCAGGCCGGCGCCGACTGCATCACGCTGCACCTGCGCGAGGACCGCCGCCACATCAAGGACGCCGACGTCATCGCGCTGGCGCCGCAACTGCTCACGCGCATGAACCTGGAGGCGGCCGTCACGCGGGAGATGATCGACTTCGCCTGCCGCATCAAGCCGGCCGACGTCTGCCTGGTGCCCGAAAAGCGCACCGAGGTCACCACCGAGGGCGGTCTCGATGTCGTCACCCACTTCAACGCCGTGCAAGCGGCCGTCAAGCAGCTGCAGGCCGAGGGTATCCGCGTCAGCCTGTTCATCGACGCCGACGAGGCGCAGATCGCCGCCAGCGCCGATGTCGGCGCGCCTGTGATCGAGCTGCACACCGGCCGCTACGCCGACACCGAGGGCGCCGCGCAGGCCACCGAACTGGAACGCATCAAGCGCGGCGTGTTGTTCGGCGTCGGCAAGGGGCTGAAGGTCAACGCCGGTCACGGCCTGCACTACACCAACGTGCAAGCCATCGCCGCCATTCCGGACATCGCGGAACTGAACATCGGCCACGCCATCGTCGCCCATTCGGTGTTCGTCGGCTGGGAGAACGCCGTGCGCGAGATGAAGGCGATCATGGTTTCGACCAGGCTGGGGGCGCGGTGATCTACGGCATCGGCACCGATATCTGCAAGATTCCCCGCATCGAGGAGGCGCTGGCGCGCCACGGCGACCGCTTCGCCAAAAAGATATTGGGCCCGCAGGAGATGGAAAAATACCTGGCGCGCAAAGCGAAGAATCCGGTGCGCGGCATCCGCTTCGTCGCCACCCGCTTCGCTGCCAAGGAGGCCTTCGCCAAGGCGATCGGCCTCGGTATCCGCATGCCGATGACGTGGCCGGCCGCGCAGATGCTCAACGCGCCGAGCGGCAAGCCGATGATCGTGTGCAGCGGCGTGCTGAAGGAATTCATGGACAAGAATAAGCTGACGACACAGGTGACGGTCAGCGACGAGGCGGAATACGCCGTCGCATTCGTCATCGTGGAACAGGACAACTGAGATTCGTAATGACTGACGTCGCACCAAACGTACCTGCGCCCGACCCGCGCGAACAAGTGCTGGCCACCGTGGCCAAGCTGCCCAACTTGCCGGGCGTGTACCGCTACTTCGACGCCGAGGACAAGGTCCTCTACGTCGGCAAGGCGCGCGACCTGAAAAAACGCGTCTCCAGCTACTTCCAGAAGAACATCGCCAGCCCGCGCATCGCCATGATGGTCGAGCGCATCGCCCGGCTCGAAACCACGGTCACGCACAGCGAGGCCGAAGCGCTGATCCTTGAAAATAACCTGATCAAGGCGCTGGCGCCGCGCTTCAACATCCTGTTCCGCGACGATAAATCGTACCCGTACCTGAAGATCACCGGCGGCGACTCGCCGCGCATGGTCTACTACCGCGGCGCCGTCGACAAGAAGAACCAGTATTTCGGCCCGTTCCCCAGTTCGTGGGCGGTCAAGGAATCGATGCAGATCCTGCAGAAGGTGTTCCTGATCCGCACCTGCGAGGACAGCGTCTACTCGAACCGCACGCGCCCCTGCCTGCTGCACCAGATCGGCCGTTGCAGCGGGCCGTGCGTCGACTTGATCAGCAAGGAAGACTACAAGGTCGACGTCGAAAACGCCGCCCGCTTCCTGCGCGGACGCCAGAGCGAAGTGATGGAGGACCTGGAAAAGAAAATGCACGCCTACGCCGCCGACCTCAAATTCGAGCAGGCCGCGTCGGTGCGCAACCAGATCCAATCGCTGTCGCGCGTGCTGCACCAGCAAAGCATGGAAACCACCGGCGACGCCGACGTCGACATCATCGCCGTGCTGGTGCAGGGCGGGCGCGCCTGCGTCAACCTGGCCATGGTGCGCGGCGGGCGCCACCTGGGCGACCGCGCCTACTTCCCGAACCACATCGGCGACGCCGCCGCCATCGCCGAGGACCCGATCGAAGTGGAGGTGCTGGCCGCCTTCCTGGTGCAGCACTACACCGAGAAATTCATCCCCGGCACCCTGATCCTGAATATCGAGTTCGACCAGCCGGCGCTGATGGTGGCGTTACAGGAGCAGTGCGGCCACCGCATCAACCTGATCTTCCAGCCGCAGGACCAGCGCCGCAAATGGCTGGAACTGGCGCAGAAGGGCGCCGAGATCTCGCTGGCGCGCCTGCTGTCGGAGCAGGGCTCGCAGCAGTCGCGCACGCGCGCGCTGGTCGAGGCGCTGGCGCTCGAGCCGGAGGACATCGACCTGCTGCGCATCGAATGCTTCGACATCTCGCACACGCAGGGCGAGGCGACGCAGGCCTCGTGCGTGGTGTTCCACCACCATCAGATGCAGAACGGCGAATACCGCCGCTACAACATCAACGACATCACGCCGGGCGACGATTACGCGGCGATGCGGCAGGTGCTGT
>JBDSKP010000115.1:0-5156 GCA_039916925.1 Duganella sp. | reverse complement strand
TCAGGAACTCGGCGAACTCGGTCGAGGTCGACATCTGCTCGAAAATCTGGCCGGCGCGCACATACGTCGGACCGTCGCCGCCCGGCGCGTCGCGCTGCACCTTGGCCAACTCTTCCGGAATCATCGCGCGCACCATGTCGGCGGTGACTTTACGACCGTCCTCCAGCACACCCTTGTCCGAGCGGATCCACTGCCACACCTGCGAGCGGCTGATTTCGGCGGTGGCCGCGTCTTCCATCAGGTTGTGGATCGGCACGCAGCCGTTGCCGGCCAGCCAGCTGCCCAGGTAGTGGATGCCGACGTTGATGTTGTAGCGCAGGCCGGCCTCGGTGATCGGCGCCTCCGGCTTGAAGTCCAGCAGCTGCGCGGGCGTCACGTCGATGTCCGGACGCTGTTTGTCGATCTGGTTCGGCTTGTCGCCGAGCACCTTGGTGAACTCGGTCATCGCCAGTTCGACCAGGCCCGGGTGGGCGACCCAGCCGCCGTCGTAGCCGTCGGTGGCGTCGCGCGCCTTGTCGTTGCGCACGCCGCCCATCGCGACCTCGTTCTTTTCCGGATCGTTCTTGATCGGGATCAGCGCGGCCATGCCGCCGATCGCCGGCGCGTTGCGCTTGTGGCAGGTCTTGAGCAGCAACAGCGCGTAGGCGCGCATGAACGGCGCCGTCATCGTCACCTTGGCGCGGTCGGCCAGGCAGAAATCCTTGTCCAGCTTGAACTTCTTGATGCACGAGAAGATGTAGTCCCAGCGGCCGGCGTTCAGGCCGGAGCTGTGCTCGCGCAGCTCGTACAGGATCTCGTCCATCTCGAACGCGGCCAGGATGGTTTCGATCAGCACGGTCGCCTTGATCGTGCCCTGCGGCAGGCCCAGCTCGTTCTGCGTCATGACGAAGATGTCGTTCCACAGGCGCGCCTCCAGATGCGATTCCATCTTCGGCAGGTAGAAGTACGGGCCGGCGCCGCGCGCCAGCTGCTCCTTGGCGTTGTGGAACATGAACAATGCGAAGTCGAAGATGCCGCCGGAAATGCGCTTGCCGTCGACCAGCACGTGTTTTTCATCCAGATGCCAGCCGCGCGGACGCACGACCAGGGTGGCGATCTTGTCGTTGAGCTTGTACGACTTGCCGTTCTGCTCGAGCGAGATGGTGCGGCGCACGGCGTCGAACATGTTGATCTGGCCAGTGATCTGGTTGTTCCAGTTCGGCGTGTTGGAGTCCTCGAAGTCGGTCATGTAGCTGTCGGCGCCCGAGTTGAAGGCGTTGATGACCATCTTGCGCTCGACAGGGCCGGTGATTTCGACGCGGCGGCATTCCAGCGCCTTCGGAATCGGCGCGATCTTCCAGTCGCCGGCGCGGATGTGCGCGGTCTCGGGCAGGAAGTCCGGACGCTCGCCGGCGTCGAGGCGCTTGGCGCGCTCCACGCGCACGGCCAGCAGCTGCTGACGGCGCGCTTCGAACTCGCGCGTCAGCTTGACCACCAGCGACAGCGCGTCGGCGGTCAGGATGTTTTCGTAGCCGGGCTTGATCTCGCCGGTGATTTGCATGCCTGCCGGCAAGGTGATGGTGGACTGCGTCATGGGATAAGTCTCCGTAAGAAAATATTAACTTCCATACCAAATTATAAGCACTGCCGGTGCCTGCGCGCGTCTGAATCTTTTAGTGTGGCCGCTCGGTTACGCGGCGTTCTGTTTTACAGTATATTCACTGATAAGTTATGCAAACGAGACTAAAAATCACTTCATCTATGCGTTTTTATCACAAGTGAGAGGTACGGCACGCCGTGGGCCAGTTCAGACAAATTTCCACCTTCGTTGAAGTGGTCGCCCGGGGCAGCCTGTCGGCCGCCGCGCGCGCCGAGGGCATCGCGCCGGCCATGATCGGGCGCCGCCTGGACGCGCTGGAGAGCCGGCTCGGCGTCAAGCTGTTGCAGCGGACCACGCGCAAGCTGGCGCTGACCGACGAGGGCGCGGCCTTCCTGGAGGATTGCCAGCGCATCCTGGCCGAGCTGGAGGAGGCGGAAACGGCGGTGGCCGAGCGCAGCGCGCACGCCACCGGACACCTAATGATCTCGGCGCCGGCCGGCTTCGGCCGCCAGCACGTGGCGCCGCTGCTGCCCTCTTTCCTCAGCGAGCACCGCGACGTGACGGCGACCTTGAACATGAGCGACCGCGTGGTCGACATCGTCGGCGAAGGCATCGACGTGGCGATCCGCATCGCCAGCCTGGCCGATTCCAACCTGGTCAGCGTCAAGCTGGCCGACAACGAGCGCGTGGTGGTGGGCGCGCCCTCCTACCTGAAACGCCACGGCGAGCCGAAGACGCTGGCCGACCTGGCCAAACACAATTGCCTGGCCATCAGCAGCGAAGGCAGCCAGCGCGGCTGGACCTTCCGCGACAACGGCAAGAACGTGGTGTTGAAGGTGAACGGCAACATGGGCAGCAACGACGGCCAGGTGCTGCACGACTGGGCGCTGGCAGGCAAGGGGCTGGCGTGGCGTTCGATGTGGGAGGTGGGCAGCGAGATCGAGGCGGGCAAGCTGCAGACGGTGCTCGATCAGCATGCGGCGCCGGGTAACGATATCTACGCGGTGTTCGCGCAGCGCCGCCATTTGCCGTTGCGGATACGCGCGTTTGTCGATTTTCTGCGGCATACGTATGCGCAGGCGGACTATTGGCGTCGGTCGGGCAAACAATGATGCTTACGCGCCGGCGGCGGCTCGTGGCGGATTACGGCGTTCCGCCTAATCCGCCCCACGTTCAGCGGTCCGATCACAAAAACGCGGACGAAAAAAAATCCCCGGATACCGAGGATTTCTTATTTCGTTTGATTCAGCGTATTACAGAGGCTGAATGTTCGAAGCTTGCTTGCCCTTAGGACCAGCAGTCACTTCAAAAGAAACACGTTGGTTCTCTTGCAGCGACTTGAAGCCTGCGGACTGAATCGCCGAGAAGTGAGCGAACAGATCTTCGCCGCCTTCGTCAGGGGTGATAAAGCCGAAGCCCTTCGAATCATTGAACCATTTTACGATACCAGTTGCCATTACAATTCCTATTTCAGTTAAGTTGGGCTTGCGCCCGTGATATCGTTTGAGGCAAGAAAGAAATGACAGACTAACTGCACTACTCTTGAATCTAAACGATCCCGCATTATACCCATTTACGAGAGAAAAGCACGTGTTCACGAAAATAAATGCAAACCGTCTCTTTTTTTGGTAGAAAAACCGAAAACTTCGGGCCTTCCACCGGCACTTCCGTCCCTCATGCGTGGTGTGTAACTGTCACTATAGACAACTAAATGATAACTGGTTTGATTTACATCAAGCGCACGCCTCAAACATAATCCGTTGCGTGGGGGTCACAAGCGGCCCAGCGCAGGTATTTTTCCACCTCGGGCACCACGGCGTCCCAGCCGGAGCCGGTGTCCATCACGTCGCGCAGCATGTGCTCGATGCGCCGCGCCTCGCGGCCCAGCGTGGCGAAACCGAAGGTGGCGGCCGATCCGGCCACGCCGTGCAGCAGCTCGTGGAGCTGGCGCACCGCCGGCGCCCCCCCCGCCTCCACCTCCGCCTTGCAGGCGGCCAGCGCCGCTGCGATCTTTTCCATCGTCACCGGCACGGTCGCGGCGAACTTTTCGTTCAGCGCCGCCAGGCGCGCGCGGAAATCGGGATCGACTGGAGTGGCCATGGCCGCTTATTTGGTACCGAAGATGCGGTCGCCCGCGTCGCCCAGGCCCGGCACGATGTAGGCGTGCTCGTTCAGGTGCGAATCGAGCGAGGCGCAGTAGATCTTCACGCCCGGATGGGACTTCTGGAACACCTCGATGCCTTCCGGCGCCGCCACCAGCGCCAGGAAGATGATCTGTTCATCGGTCACGCCGCGCGATTTGAGCACGTCGACCGCGTGCACCGCCGAATTGCCGGTGGCGACCATCGGATCGCACAGGATGAAGGTGCGCTCGACCAGATCGGGCAGGCGCACCAGATACTCGACCGGCTGGTGGGTCTCGGGATCGCGGAACACGCCGATGTGGCCCACGCGCGCCGACGGCACGAGGTTCAGCAGGCCGTCGCTCATGCCGATGCCGGCGCGCAGGATCGGCACGATCGCCAGTTTTTTACCGGCGATGACGGGAGCGTCGATCGTCATCAACGGCGTTTCGATGGTGCGCGTGGTCAGCGGCAAATCGCGGGTGATTTCGTACCCCATCAACAGTGTGATTTCCTTGAGCAGTTCGCGGAAGGTACGGGTCGACGTATCCTTCTCGCGCATGTGACTCAGTTTGTGTTGGATCAGCGGGTGGTCGGTGATGAACAGATTGGGAAAGCGCGGGTCTTGTTTCATTGTTTGCTCTTTTTGGACGGTTATGCCGCCATTATACTAGGGCCCGTCCGAGAATCGCGGCGCAATCCACGCCCGCCGGCAGGCGTCCGAACGCGCCGCCTGGCTCGCGCGCCAGCCGCGAGGCGACGAACGCCGACGACACATACAACGGCGCATGGCGCAGCAGCAGGCCGGCCTGCACCGCCAGCACGACGCGCTCGGCGAGCAGGCGCGCGCCGAATTCGTCGGCCAGCGGCTGGCTCAGATCGGCCAGCAGCGCCTGCGTGTAGCGCACATAGTCGCCGTGGCCGGCGCCTTCCCCGTCCCCGTCCCCGGCCAGCGCCAGTTCCGCCGCCAACGCCTCGCGCGCGGCAGGGGTTTTACCGAACGCCCGCAACAGGTCGAGGCACATCACGTTGCCGGAGCCCTCCCAGATCGAATTGACCGGCAGCTCGCGGTACAGGCGCGCCAGCGGGCCATCCTCCACATAGCCGCTGCCGCCGACGACCTCCATCGCCTCGGCGCCGAAGGCCGGGCCGCGCTTGCAGATCCAGTATTTGCCGGCCGGCGTCAGGATGCGCGCCAGCAGCTGCTGCGCCGGATCGCCGCCCTGGTCGAAGCAGCGCGCCAGCCGCATGGAAAACGCGGTGGCCGCCTCCGATTCGAGCGCCAGGTCGGCCAGCACGTTTTGCATCAATGGTTGTTCAGACAACGGCTTGCCGAACGCCGAACGCCCGCGCGCGTGGTGCAGCGCGTGCGTCAGCGCGGCCCGCATCGCGCCGGCGCTACCGAGCACGCAATCGAGCCGCGTGTGGCCGCCCATCTCCAGGATGGTCGGAAT
>JBDSKP010000114.1:0-4056 GCA_039916925.1 Duganella sp. | reverse complement strand
CTGAACGAAACCCAGTTCGGCCTGCTGGCTGCGATGCCGGTGCTGAGCGGTTCGCTGGTGCGGGTTCCGCTGGGTATCTGGTCCGATAAATTTGGCGGGCGCATCGTCTTCTTCCTGCTGATGCTGTCCACCGTGCCGGCGATCTACCTGGTCGGCATGGCCACCGAATACTGGCAGTTTCTGGTGCTTGGCCTGTTCATCGGCCTGGCCGGTGGTTCGTTCTCGGTCGGCACGCCGTACGTGGCGCGCTGGTTCCCGCGCGAACGGCGCGGCCTGGCGATGGGCATCTTCGGCGCCGGCAATTCCGGCTCGGCGCTGACCAAGTTCGTCGCCCCCGGCATCATCGCCGCCTGGGGCTGGCAAGCGCTGCCGACCGTGTACGCGGTCGCGATGCTGGTCACCGCGCTGCTGTTCTGGATGTTCTCGGCCACCGATCCGTCGCACCAGAGCGGCGCCAGCGTGCCGTTCTCCGAGCAGGTCAAGGTGCTCAAGGACCGCCGCGTGTGGCGCTATTGCCAGTACTACTCGGTGGTGTTCGGCGGCTACGTCGGCCTGGCGCTGTGGATGACCAAATACTACGTCGGCGAATTCGGCTTCGATCTGCGCCTGGCGGCGCTGCTGGCGGCCTGTTTCTCGCTGCCGGGCGGCGTGCTGCGCGCGCTGGGCGGCTGGATTTCCGACCGCTACGGCGCCCACAAGGTCACCTGGTGGGTGATGTGGGTGTGCTGGGTGTGCTTCTTCCTGCTGTCGTATCCACCGACCGCGATGATCGTCAAGACCACCCATGGCGACGTCGGCATCAATCTGGCGCTGTCGCCATGGGTCTTCACCTCGCTGCTGTTCGTGGTCGGCACCGCGATGGCGGTCGGCAAGGCCTCGGTCTTCAAATTCATCGCCGACGATTTCAGCGACAACATCGGCGCCGTCTCGGGCGTGGTCGGGCTGGCCGGCGGCCTGGGAGGTTTCGTGCTGCCGATCGCGTTCGGCGCGCTGCTGGACCTCACCGGCGTGCGCTCGAGCGCCTTCATGCTGCTGTACGGCGCGGTGTGCGTGTCGCTGGTGTGGATGCATTACACGTTCCGCCCGCGTCCGGCGGCGGCCGCAGCGACCGCGTAACCACGTAACCACGTAACCACGTGGGGCGGATTAGGCGGCACGCCGTAATCCGCCATGTACGAGCCGCCGACCGCGCACGCACGGCCCACGGATCACAAGCCCCAACGATTTCAAGGAGAATAAAATGAGCAAATACCTGATTAACACCTGGGAGCCCGAGAGCATCAAGTTCTGGCGCAGCGGCGGCAGCGACACCGCCAACCGCAACCTGTGGATCTCGATCCCCGCCCTGGCGCTGGCGTTTGCCGTGTGGATGGTGTGGAGCGTGGTGGTGGTCAACCTGCCGGCGATCGGCTTCCAGTACAGCACCAATCAGCTGTTCTGGCTGACCGCGCTGCCCGGCCTGTCAGGCGCCACGCTGCGCATCTTCTATTCGTTCATGGTGCCCATCTTCGGCGGGCGCAAGTGGACGACGATCTCGACCGCCTCGCTGCTGATCCCGGCCATCGGCATCGGCTTCGCGGTGCAGGACGTGGGCACCGGCTATCCGACCATGCTGATCCTGGCGCTGCTGTGTGGCTTCGGCGGCGGCAACTTCGCCTCGTCGATGGCCAACATCAGCTTCTTCTATCCGAAGGCGAAAAAGGGCTACGCGCTGGGCATGAACGCCGGCCTGGGCAACCTGGGCGTGTCGGCGGTGCAGTTCGTCGTGCCGCTGGTGATCACCGCCGGCGTGTTCGGCAGCATCGGCGGCGCTGCGCAAACCGCCGTCAAGGCCGGCGTCGGCACCAGCATGTGGTTGCAGAACGCCGGCTTCATCTGGGTGCCGTTCATCGTCGCCAGCAGCGTGCTGGCGTGGTTCGGCATGAACGACCTGGCCTCGGCCAAGGCCTCGTTCGCCGAACAGGCGGTGATCTTCAAGCGCAAGCATAACTGGCTGATGTGCTGGCTCTACACCGGCACCTTCGGCTCGTTCATCGGTTATTCGGCCGGCTTTCCGCTGCTGATCAAGACCCAGTTCCCGGACGTCAATCCGCTGCAATACGCCTTCCTCGGCCCGCTGGTCGGCGCGCTGGCGCGCGTGGCCGGCGGCATCGTCTCCGACAAGCTGGGCGGCGCCCGCGTCACCGCCTGGACCTTCGCCGGCATGATCGCCGCCGTCTATGGCGTGATCACCTTCCTGCCGCAGGGTGGGGCGGGCGGCAACTTCACCGGCTTCTTCTGGATGTTCATGCTGCTGTTCGCCGGCACCGGCGTCGGCAACGCCTCGACCTTCCGCATGATCCCGGTGATCTTCCTGACCGAGCGCCAACGCGCCGCCGCCGGCCGGCCGCAGGCCATGCAACAGCAAGCGATCGTCGATGCCAACAAGGAGGGCGCCGCCGTACTGGGCTTCACCTCGGCCGTCGCCGCGTACGGCGCCTTCTTCATTCCCAAGAGCTACGGCACCTCGATCGCCCTGACCGGCGGTCCGAACGCGGCGCTGTGGTGCTTCATCGCGTTCTACGTCAGTTGCATCGCCATCACCTGGTGGTGCTACGCCCGCAAGAACGCGGACATGCCTTGCTAAGACGGGCGAGGAAACACGTAGGGCGGATTAGGCGGAACGCCGTAATCCGCCATCTATGAGCCGCCGACGGCGCATGCGTGGCGGATTACGCTACGCTAATCCGCCCTACGTGTCATCCAACGGATCAGGTTTTGTCGGTGCCGGCGGCGCGTCCTTGGCGTTCAAGCCGAACGTATTCCAATCGTCGCCGAACAACTCCACCGGATGCTGGGTGCGGTCCGAGCCGTTGCCACAGATCATGTCGTTGGCGGCGCAGTAGCGGTCGCAACCCCAGCAGATCAACTCCGGCTTGGCCGGATGTATCGGGAAGATCTTGGCCATGATGGCCTCAGGCGTGACGCAGCAGATCGCCGCCGCGGTCGAACGCCAGCAGGCTGTCCATCTGCCCGTTCTGTATCGCCGTGAGCATCTTGTTCAACGCCACGTCCGTCTGTTTTTGGTCGGGCAGCAGACCGCCCTGGCCCGATAGCGTGGTCACCAGCAACACATCCCACGCCTTGCCCATGTGGCCGGCTTCCTCGGAGAGGTTGGCGAACGTGTCCAGTTCGCCGACTTGTTTGTCGACGCACATCACCGGCACCAGCGTGGCGCGGCCCGGCGCGCCATTTTCTTCCGGCTCGGCGACGGCGAACGCCATCAGCAGGCGCTGCGGCTGCGGCTGGACGGCCGCGGCGAGCAGCAGTTCTTCAAACGTGGCGATATTCATGATGTTCCTCTTGGGTGGGTGGATGGATGCGCGCGACGAGGCGGGCCGGACCAGTGGGTCCTCAGCCTCTGTTATACCGTGCCGCCGCGCGGCCGCCCATGGCCTTGAATGCCTAGTTCATCTAGTACATCAACTAGTCACTTGGACGTAGGCCGACTAGTCCTTCTCCCACCCCGCAGCCACCTTCTTGCCGATTCACACCACCTACCGCGCTCCGTAGACTGTGTCCCATAGTCGAGTCCGTGCATCTCGCATGCGACCGCATACCTGGCCAACGCCGGGTGCAAGTTAGGAGGCAGCATGAGTCACTTTCTGGATCGCCTGAAGTTCTTCAATAAAACCACGTCGACGTTCTCCGACGGCCATGGCGCCGTCGTGCACGAGGACCGCACCTGGGAAAACACGTATCGCCAACGTTGGCAGCACGACAAAATCGTGCGCTCCACGCACGGCGTCAACTGCACCGGCTCGTGCAGCTGGAAGGTGTATGTGAAGAACGGCTTGATCACTTGGGAAACCCAGCAAACCGATTATCCGCGCACCCGTCCGGACCTGCCCAACCACGAGCCGCGCGGCTGCCCGCGCGGCGCCAGCTATTCCTGGTACGTCTATTCGGCGCAGCGCGTCAAGTACCCGATGGTGCGCGGCCGTCTGATGGAAATGTGGCGCGAGGCACGCAAGACCATGGACCCCGTCACGGCCTGGGACCACATCAGCCAGAACC
>JBDSKP010000113.1:0-3887 GCA_039916925.1 Duganella sp. | reverse complement strand
TCGAGCCGATGATCAACGCCGGCCGCGCGGCGACCAGGGAATTGGACGACGGCTGGACCGTCGAGACGCGCGACAAATCGTTGTCGGCGCAGTGGGAGCATATGGTGCTGGTGACCGATACCGGGTTCGAGGTGTTGACCCTGGCGCCCGGCGAGACCGGCGCCAAGGCGCAGATCCCGATCGTCGGCTGAGTTTTAACCCCAGGCCACAGCTGGGGTCGGACCCGCAGGGTCCGACCCCGCCCGGCCGTGCGGGTTTATTTCAACGTCAATTTCAACGCCGGCTTCTCGCCGTAATCCTCGTACCGCTCGTTGATGCCGGCCACGCAGTACGCCACCTCCTCCAGGATGTCCGGCGCGGCCGCCTTCATCGCCGCCGCGTCCTGGATGACGATGTCGAGCACCTCGTTCGGCTTCAGGCGGAATTTGCTCATGCCGTCGTCGTCGCGCAAATAGCTCAGGCAATCGACCCAGGCGTCCATCGTCGCGCCGTACGTGTCGGGGAAACCCATCGCCGCCTTGCAGGCCGCGTGGAAGCTGGTCATGTCGGTGATCGCCGCGCCGTTCAATTCTGCGGTTGCCATTATTTCTTCTCTTTCTTCGGATCCGTGACGAACCCCAGTTTCGTTAATCCATTGGTCTGCGCCGCCGCCATGACCTGCGCCACCACCTCGTAACGCGTATCCTTGTCGGCGCGCAGCTGCAGCTCCGGCTGCGGGTCCTGCCTGGCCGCTTCGACCAGGCGCGCCTCCAGCGCCTCCCGCTCGATCGGCTCGTTGTTCCAGAAGACTTTGCCCTTGCCGTCGATGGCCAGGGTGACGGTTGCCGACTCGGCCTGCTGCGGCGCGGCGGGCGCCTGCGCCTTCGGCAGGTCGAGCTTGACCGCGCTGGTGAACATCGGCGCGCTGAGGATGAAGATCACCAGCAGCACCAGCATCACGTCGACCATCGGCGTGACGTTGATGTCGGACATAGGTCCCGGCTGGCGGTGGTGGTTGAATGCGCCAAAGCTCATGGCTGCTCCCGGCTCAGGTTGAGAGTGTGTGCTTACTTGGCGACGCGGGCGCCGGTCGTCAGGTAGGCCTGCAGGTCGTACGCGAACGCGTCCAGCTCGGACAAGGTCAAGCGGTTGACGCGGTTGAAGGCGTTAAACGCCAGCACCGCCGGTATCGCCACCGTCAGGCCGATGGCGGTCATCACCAGCGCCTCGCCGACCGGGCCTGCCACCTTGTCGATCTGCACGGTGCCGTTGGCCGAGACGTTGGCCAGCGCGTGATAAATCCCCCAGACGGTGCCCAGCAGGCCGACGAACGGCGCGGTCGCGCCGATCGACGCCAGCACCGTCAGGCCGCCCTCGAGGCGGTTGGTGGAGCGCTGGATCGCCACGCGCAGCACCCGCGTGACCTGGGCGGCGTGGTCCATCTCGCCGCCCAGCGACGGCCGCTCGGCCGCCTTGATCTGCGCGGCGCCCTGCAGCGCCAGCGGCAGGTAGATTTTTTCCGGGTCGGCCAGTTCCAGCCCGGCCACGCCGTCGCCCATCGTCGGCGCCTCCCAGAACGCCTGGACGGCCGGCGAGGTGCGGCGCACGCGCCAGGCCGTGAAGGCCTTCGACAGGATGAAGAACCAGCTCACCAGCGACATCGCCAGCAGCACAAACGCCACCGCGTGGCTGATGCCGTCGCCCTGCTCCCAGTAGTGGGACAGGGTGAACTGGTTGACGACGGCGGGCGTCATCCGTTCAGCGACAGCACGTCATACATGTCGAACAAACCGGTCGGCTTGTCGGCCAGGAAGCGGCAGGCGCGCAACGCGCCCTGGGCGTAGGTCGCGCGGCTGCTCGATTTGTGGCTGATCTCGATGCGCTCGCCGATGCCGGCGAACAGCACGGTGTGGTCGCCGACGATGTCGCCGCCGCGGATGGTGGCAAAGCCGATCGACGACGGATCGCGTTCGCCGGTGACGCCTTCGCGCGCGTAGACGGCGCACTCCTTCAGGTCGCGGCCGAGCGCGCCGGCGATCACTTCGCCCATCTTCAGCGCGGTGCCGGACGGGGCGTCGACCTTGAAGCGGTGGTGCGCCTCGATCACTTCGATGTCGTAGCCGGTCGACAGCGCCTTGGCGGCCTGCTCGAGCAGCTTCATCGTGACATTGACGCCGACGCTGAAGTTGGGCGAGAACACGATCGCGGTTTTCTTCGCCGCTTCGGCGATGGCGGCCTTGCCGGCGTCGTCGAAACCGGTGGTGCCGATGATCAGCTTGATGCCGTGCTCGGCGCAATAGGCCAGGTGTTCCAGCGTGCCCTCGGGACGGGTGAAGTCGATCAGGTACTGGGCGCCGGCCAGGCCTTGCGCCAGGTCCGACCGCACCAGCACGCCCGCCGGCTTGCCGAGGAAGGCGGCGGCGTCGACGCCGACGTTGTCCGATCCGGCACGGTCGAGGGCGCCGGCCAGGCGCGCGTCCGGCGCGGTCTCGACGGCTTCGATGAGGATGCGGCCCATGCGGCCACCGGCGCCGGCGATGGCGATATTCATTGCGGTCATGCTCACGTCCTTATTTGTCCTTATTTTTTGTCGTTGCCCACGGTCACGCCGACCGGCGCGGGGGCGGCGTTGTCGGTGCCTGTCGTCGGCGGCGGCGCGGTCGGCGACGGCTTGTTCTCCGGCGCGTTCGGATCTTTCTTGATCTTCGGCGCCGGGCCGGCGATGCGGGCGATGTATTCTTTTTCGGTCGGCAGGTTGCCGCCTTCCCAGCGCGCGACCTTGCCGTCGTTGTCGAAGAACACGATCACGCGGCTGGTGGTGACTTCGCCGTTGCCCTTGGCCATGCGGAACGCGTAGTCCCAGCGGTTGGCGTGGAACGGGTCGGTCAGCAGCGCGGTGCCGAAGATGAAGCGGACCTGGTCGCGCGTCATGCCGACTTTCAATTGCGCCAACATTTCCTCGGAAACAAAGTTACCTTGCTGAATATCGGGACGGTATGGCGAGAAGAACCACATGAACTTTTGCAGCGGGGTGATGACGGTCGTTTGCGCGCCCTTGCTGGCGTCGAGCGTGATGCCGGTTTCCTTGACCTGGTTCGATTTCTCGCCCAGGGTGGTGTTGGAGGCACAGCCGGTGGCCAGCGCGACGCAGACGGCGCCGGCGAGCAATGGAGCGCGGCGGGTAAAACGGTGCAACAAAGACTGCAACTGGGGCTGCAATAAAGCCTGGGTGACGCGCATAAGTGTCCTCAATCTTGGTCGAGCGGAAATGCCGAAAAACGCCATATCATAAAGCACAATGCCTGGCGCATGGTGCGGGATGGGGCCGCGCGGGCACGCAAAGTGACAGCATTATCCTGTAAAACAGGGGATATGTCCTTGTTTTGCAAGGCGCAAGTGTAAATGTTTGCAAACGGCGGCCGGCCGGCCGGGCCGCAATTAGGTGTCCGTAATAAGTGCGGCGGCGCGCGGAGTGCGTTAAACTGTCGAATAGCTACCGCCAACCAGAATAAGAGTGTCCAACATGGGTAACAATCCAACCGATCTGAAGGCCAGCGGCCTGAAAGCCACGCTGCCTCGCCTTAAAATCCTGGACATCTTCCAGAACAGCGAGGTGCGCCACCTGACGGCCGAGGATGTCTACAAGATCCTGCTGGCGGACAATATGGACGTCGGCCTGGCCACCGTCTACCGCGTGCTGACCCAGTTCGAGCAGGCCGGCCTGCTGAACCGTAACCACTTCGAGACGGGCAAGGCCATTTTCGAGCTCAACGAGGGTTCCCACCACGACCACCTGGTGTGCCTGGACTGCGGCCGGGTCGAGGAATTCTTCGACCCCGAGATCGAGCAGCGCCAGCGCAACGTCGCACTGGTGCGCGGATTCGAACTGCAGGACCACGCGCTGGCGC
>JBDSKP010000112.1:0-4441 GCA_039916925.1 Duganella sp. | reverse complement strand
GGCGCCCGTCCCAATATAGAATGCGTGCGCGCTTTTTTTGACGAGGTCTATGCCAACCTGTCAATAGTGAAAATAATATAAAACGACGACGGGGTGGATGGATGAGCGATTTTGAACTGAAACCGGCGACGCTGCCGACCTTGGCGCAGCGCCTGTCGCTGCGCGCCCTGAACCTGTTCGGCTGGCGCATGCTGTACCGCCCCCTGCCCGGCCCGCGCGGCATCATGGTCATTTATCCGCACACGTCCAACTGGGACTTCCCCATCGGCCTGCTGGGCAAATGGGCGCTGGACCTGCCGTTCCGCTGGCTGGCCAAGGATACGCTGTTCAAATCACCGTTGGGCAAGTGGTTCCGCGCGCTCGGCGGCGAGCCGGTCGAACGCGGCACGCCGAGCGGCACCATCAAAACGCAGGCGGCGCGCATGAACGCGGCCGACTGGTACTGGGTCGGCATCACGCCGGAAGGCACTCGCGCCTATCGGCCGACCTGGAAGAGCGGGTTCTATCATCTGGCGCTGGAGGCCAAGGTGCCGCTGGTGCTGGTGTATATCGATTATCCGAACAAGACGCTCGGCCTGGCCGACCATGTGTTCCCGACCGGCGACCAGGAGACCGACATGGCCGCCATCCGTGCCGGCTTCGAGGGCCATCTGGGACTGTATCCGCAAAACGCGGCGCCGATCGTGCTGTCCGAGCGCCGCGCCGAGCCGCGCGAATAATCAGGCCGTCGCCACCAGCAGCACGCCGGTGGCGGCGATCGCGGCGCCGGATAGTTTCAGCGCCAGCGCGGGGCTGACGCGGCCCAGCGTGCGGCCGCTGTAGACCAGCACCGCGCTGGCCAGCAGCAGGCCGAAGGCGCTGGCCGCCGCCGGCAGTTCGTGGCCGTGCGCGTTGCCGTGCAGGACGGCGAACACGCCCACCATCGATACGCCGACCGCCGCCGGCAGGCGCGCGGCCACCGCGATCAACATGCCCATCGTCGCCACCGTCAACGCGATGCCGGTTTCCAGGCCGGGAATCGTCAGGCCGGCCGCGCCGGTCAGCACGCCGACCAGCACCATGCCGATGAAGGTGGCTGGCAGCCATTTGGCGTTCGGCTGGCGCACGCTCCAGATGCCCAAAGCGACCATCGCCAGCAGGTGATCGAGGCCGGTGAAGGGATGGGCGAAGCCGTCGACGAAGCCGTGGACGTGCGCGCCGCCCGCCTGCGGGTGGGCGGCGGCAGCGGCGCTGGCCAGCGCCAGCAGGATTGCGGGTGTGGATTTCTTAGACATTTGATCTCCTGTTTAAGTGTACATTGCGGGGCGTTGCGCATAATCCGCCCCACGCGATCATGTGGTTGCCGGGGTCTGCCCCAGCAGGCCCTGCTCACGGATGAAATCGATGACGGCGGCCACGCCGTCGCCGCTGCGCAGATTGGTGAAGATGAACGGGCGCGTGCCGCGCTGCTGCCTGGCGTCGCGCGCCATCACGTCCAGATCGGCGCCCACGTGCGGTGCCAGGTCGGTCTTGTTGATGATCAGCAGATCGGAACGCGTGATGCCGGGACCACCCTTGCGCGGAATCTTCTCGCCACCGGCGACGTCGATCACATAGATCGTCAAATCCGACAACTCCGGGCTGAACGTCGCCGCCAGGTTGTCGCCGCCGGATTCCACCAGTATCAGGTCCAGATTCGGAAAATCGGCCTGCATCCGCGCGATCGCCTCCAGGTTGATCGACGCGTCCTCGCGGATCGCCGTGTGCGGGCAGCCGCCCGTCTCCACCCCCATCAACCGTTCGGCCGGCAGCGCGTCGGCGCGCAGCAGGATCTCCATGTCCTCCTTGGTGTAGATGTCGTTGGTAATGACGGCCATGTCGAACTGGTCGCGCATGCCCTTGCAGAGCATTTCGCACAGCGCCGTCTTGCCGGAACCAACCGGGCCGCCGATGCCGACGCGTAAAGGATTCGAAGTATTCATATGTTTTATATTGTTTATCCAGTTATGATTCATGATCGGTAAAGACGACTGTACTGGACCTCGTGCCGCATCGACAGCAGCGACAATCCCGGCGCCCAGTTGCTCATGTCGTCGTCGGCGACGGTTTGCGCGTACCGGGCGGCGGCCTCGATGTCGGCGCGCAGCGACAG
Source organism: Duganella sp. (assembly GCA_039916925.1). Taxonomy (GTDB): domain Bacteria; phylum Pseudomonadota; class Gammaproteobacteria; order Burkholderiales; family Burkholderiaceae_D; genus Rugamonas. The sequence continues at coordinate 2,310 of JBDSKP010000112.1, read as the reverse complement.
CAGCATGCGCTGGCCGGCCACCTGCCCCAGCGGCACGGATTTGACGCACACCAGCACCTGGTTCTCGGCCCACGCGAACAGCATCGCCAGCAGCGCGGCGTCGTGCGGGATCTCCAGCGCCGCCACCGCGCAGGCGAAGGCGGTCGGCAACGCCACTTCCGGCTCGCCCTGCAACCGCGCCAGCATCTCGGCGTCGACGATATCGAGTTCGGCCACCAGCTTGGTCAGCGAGTAGCCCATCTGGATGGTCTCGGCGCGGAATTCGGCGCTGTCGCGCGAGGCGATGAAGCGCTCGCTCCAGTCGGCCACCGCCGCCCAGTCGCGGCGCGACCACGCCCGCATCAGCCGCCATGCGACCGGCGCCTCCCAGCGCGCCACCACCTCATGCAGGTGACGCAGTATCCACGCGCGCGCCTGCCCGGCGTTGGCGACCATGCCGTTTTCCAGCGCCGCCTCCAGCCCCTGCGAATAGCTGTACGCGCCGATCGGCAGGGCCGGGCTGGCGAATTGCAGCAGATTGAGTAACGCCGACGCTTGCATCAGAATCGGCTCACTTCGGATCGCTCGGACGGTGTATCTTCTGGCGCAGCGGGATCGGCGCCAGAGGATGATGGCCGCCGTCGTCGTGATGCGCGTGGCCGCCACCGTAGGCGCCCGACTCCGGCTCGAAGGCGGCCTGCTCCTCGTCCACTTTGGCGCCCAGGCCGGCCAGCATTTCCTTGAGCACCGCGTCGGCGCGGATGCGCAGGAAGCCGTCGCCCACCTGCGCCTGCGTGTGACGGTTACCAAGGTGGAAAGCGCAGCGCAGCAAGGTGTGCGCGTCGGCGCAGGTGACCTTGTAGGTCGGTTCCGGCGCGGCCACCACCTTGACGACGCGCTTGTCCTCGCCGGTCAGCAGGTCGCCGTCGCGCAGCACGGTGCCGCGCACGGTGAAGACGGCGACGTCCTCGCCGGTGTCGAGCGTGGCGCGCAAACGGCATTTCTCGCGCAGTTCGTAAGGCAGCACCAGGTGCGCCGCGATGTCGGCGGGCGCGTTGTCGGCCGGTGAAATTTTGGTGTGGAGTGTCAGCATAAGTAATCAGAACAGGAAGTAGCGCTGCGCCATCGGCAGCACGGACGCGGCCTCGCAGACCAGCAGCTCGCCGTCGGCGCGCACTTCGTAGGTTTCGGGATCGACTTCCATCTTCGGCGTGGCGCCGTTGTGGATCATGTGGTGTTTGCGCAGCGCGCGCATGTCCTTGGCGACGATCAGCGTTTTATTTAGTTTGAGCTGGTCGCCGATGCCGTCGTCGAACGCCGCCTGGGAGACGAAGGTGAACGACTTTTTCAGCCCGCCACCGAAGGCGCCGAACATCATCCGGTAATGCACCGGCTGCGGCGTCGGGATCGACGCGTTCGGATCGCCCATCTGCGCGGCGGCGATCATGCCGCCCTTGAGTATCGTCGACGGCTTGACGCCGAAGAAGGCCGGCTTCCACAGCACCAGGTCGGCGATCTTGCCCACCTCCACCGAACCCACCGCGTGCGCGATGCCGTGCGTGATGGCGGGATTGATCGTGTACTTGGCGATGTAGCGCTTGACGCGGAAGTTGTCGTTGCGCGAGGAGTCCGGCGCCAGAGGTCCGCGCTGCACCTTCATCTTGTGCGCCGTCTGCCAGGTGCGCATGACCACCTCGCCGACCCGGCCCATGGCCTGCGAATCGGACGACATCATCGAGATGGCGCCGATGTCATGCAGGATGTCCTCGGCGGCGATGGTCTCGCGGCGGATGCGCGATTCGGCGAAGGCCACGTCCTCGGCGATCGCCGCGTCGAGGTGGTGGCAGACCATCAGCATGTCGAGGTGCTCGTCGAGCGTGTTGACGGTGAACGGACGGGTCGGATTGGTCGACGACGGCAGCACATTGCCCTCGCCGACGGCGGCGATGATGTCCGGCGCGTGGCCGCCGCCCGCGCCCTCGGTGTGGAAGGTGTGGATGGTGCGGTCCTTGAAGGCGGCCAGCGTGTCGGCCAGATAACCGCCCTCGTTGAGCGTGTCGCTGTGGATCGCCACCTGCACACCCGTCCGGTCGGCCACGGTGAGGCAGGCGTCGATCGCAGCCGGTGTCGTGCCCCAGTCCTCGTGCAGCTTGAAGCCACCCGCTCCACCCACCACCTGTTCGAGCAGCCCCTCGCGAGACACCGTGTTGCCCTTGCCGAGCAGCAGGAAGTTGACCGGCCACCCGTCGAGCGCCTCGTGCATGCGGGCGAGGTGCCACGCACCCGCGGTCACCGTCGTCGCCTTCGTGCCGTCCGCCGGCCCGGTGCCGC
>JBDSKP010000111.1:0-1552 GCA_039916925.1 Duganella sp. | reverse complement strand
GCGAGGAGAAGGTGACGATGTCGCCGCGCCGCGGTTCGCCGGTGGCGCCGAGCACGATGTCGGTCAGCGGCACCTTGACGTTGTAGGCCAGGCGGTTGACGAAGACGACGTCGCCCTCGAGCAGATTGGGATGCATCGAGGCCGACGGGATCGGATTCCAGTCCGCGACGGCGGTGCGGAAGATCCCGAACAGCATCAGGAACATCAGAAAGCCTTTATTCGCGCGCAGCCATTTGTTCATCACGTCTCCGGGTTGTGTGGGGTGGGGAGACGTCATCATGTGGCGAAAAAATTAAGCGTGGCTTAGTTCAATGCGCGCTTTTTTGCACCAGCGCGCTGCCGGCGCCGTGGCGGCGCGCTTCGCTGACGGCGGTGACCGTGCCGTCCGGATTGAACACCAGCGCGTTGGCCGCGCCGATCTCCTCCGGCGTGGCGTCCCAGCGCTGGCCGTTCTTTTCCAGCGCGGCCGCCTGCGCACCGCCGACAAAGCCTGGCTCGACGTCGGTGGCGTCGCCGTTGCGCTCGGACATGCGCGGCGCGTTCACCGCGTCGGCCATCGTCATGCCGAGGTCGACGTGGTTGACGATCGTTTGCAGCACGGTGGTGATGATGGTCGCCCCTCCGGGACTGCCGATGGAGAACGCCGGCTTGCCGTCCCTGAACGCCAACGTCGGCGACATGCTGCTGCGCGGCCGCTTGCCCGCCTCCGGCACGTTCGGACGCGGACCGGAGAAGTCGAAATCGGTCATCTCGTTATTCAGCAGGAAGCCGTAGCCCGGCACCACGATGCCGCTGCCGCCCCAGTCCTCGATCGTGTACGTGTAGGCGACGATGTTGCCGTCCTTGTCCGACACCGTCAGGTGCGTCGTGTGGGCGCCCTCGGTCAGCATCCTGGCGGCGGCCGGCCGCAGCGGCACGCTCTGGTCGGACTGGAAGGCGTACGGATCGCCCGCCGCCGCCGGCCTGCGCGCCCGCGCCGGGTCGATCCGCTGGCGGCGGCTCGCCGCGTAGTCCTTGCTCAGCAAGCCGGCGACCGGCGCGTCGACGTATTCCGGGTCGGCCAGATAGGCGTTGCGGTCGGCGAAGGCCAGGCGGCTCGCCTCCAGGTACAGGTGTTCGGCCTGCGCGCGCGGCATAGCCTTGAGGTCGTAGCCCTCCAGGATGTTGAGCGCCTCGGCGATGGCGATGCCGCCCGAACCGGGCAGCGGCATGCCGTAGATGTCGTAGCCGCGATAGGTGCTGTGCACCGGTTGCCGCAGCCGCGCCTCGTAGTTGGCCAGATCGGCCAAGGACATGTCGCCGCCGCGCACCCGAACGCCCGGCGCGGTGGCGGGATGGTTGACCGCGTCGACCACCGCGCGCGCCAATTTGCCCGAGTAGAAGGCCTTGACGCCGCCGGCCGACAGCTCGCGGTAGGCCTTGGCCAGGTCGGGATTGCGCAGGGTGCTGCCGGCCGCCAGCGCCTGGCCGTCTTTCAGGTACAGCGCGGCGGTGGCGGGGAACATGGCGAACTTGCCGGCGTTCTCCCGCACCAGGTGCGAGAAGTTGTCGT
>JBDSKP010000110.1:0-5210 GCA_039916925.1 Duganella sp. | reverse complement strand
CCGCCACCGGTGATGAACACACGCTTGCCGCGCAGGCTGGCGAATTTTGCCAATTGGGTCATACAATCTCCGTTTTTTTTATAGACGAAAGCCCCGCCGTGGCGGGGCCGGTACCGCTACCACGATCACTTGTGGGTAAGTTCACCTTCCAGGCGGCGCCAAGGCGCGCCGCCCTCGTCGCGCAGCACTTGCGGCAGCAGCGGCTGCGGCAGATTTTGGTACGAGACAGGACGCAGGAAGCGGGTGATCGCGCCGGTGCCGACCGAGGTGCTACGGCCATCCGACGTCGATGGATACGGGCCGCCGTGCACCATGGCGCTGCATACTTCAACGCCAGTCGGATAGCCGTTGGCCAGGATGCGGCCGACTTTGCGTTCCAGCACCGGCAGCAGCTGGTGGGCCGCGTCGAGATCCGCTTCGTCCATCAGCAAGGTGGCGGTCAGCTGGCCTTCCAGTTCTTCGGCGATCTGACGCATTTCGGCGATGTCCTTGCAAGCCACGACCAGCGAGGCCGGGCCGAATACTTCCTCCGACAGGACGTGTTGGTCCAGGAATGCCGCGCTGCTCGTGTCGAACAGCGCCGGAGCGGCCTTGCCCTCCGACTGCGGCGCCAACGCCAGCGTGTTGACGTCGGCGTTATCGGCCAATTGCGTGATGCCGCGCTTGTAGCTGCCGGCGATACCCGGCGACAGCATGGCGCAAGCCGCGCCGCCTTCCAGCGCCTTGGACGCGGCAACCTTGAAGCGGTCCAGGTCCGGGCCGGCGATACCGATCACCAGGCCCGGGTTGGTGCACATCTGGCCCACGCCCAACACCAGCGAGGCGGAGAAGCCGGCGGCCAAATCCTCGGCGCGGCTGGCCAAGGCCTTCGGCAGCAGGAACACCGGATTGATCGAGCTCATTTCGGCATACACAGGAATTGGTACCGGACGCGCGGCTGCCACCGCCATCAGCGCGACGCCACCGCCACGCGAGCCGGTGAAGCCAACCGCCTTGATCGACGGATGGCGCACCACCTCCTGGCCGATGTCGTTGCCGACGCCGGTCAGCAGCGAGAACACGCCCGCCGGCAGGCCGCAGATCTCGACAGCCTTGACGACGGCGCGGCCAACCAGCTCCGACGTGCCCGGGTGGGCGAAGTGCGCCTTCAGCACAACCGGGCAGCCGGCCGCGAAGGCCGACGCGGTGTCGCCGCCGGCGACGGAGAACGCCAGCGGGAAGTTACTGGCCGAGAAAACGGCGACCGGGCCGAGGCCTATCATGCGCATGCGGATATCGGGACGCGGCGGCGCGCGGTCCGGCAGCGCCTTGTCGATGCGGACATCGTTCCATGAACCTTCGCGCAGCAGGTTGGCGAACAATTTCAACTGACCGACGGTGCGGCCACGTTCACCTTCGACGCGGGCGCGCGGCAAGCCGCTTTCGGCCATCACGCGCTCCACCAGCACATCGCCCAGTGCCATTATTTGTTCGCCGATGGTTTCCAGGAACAGGGCGCGCTTCTCGTCGCTCAGCGAACGGAAGGTGTCGAAAGCCGCTTCGGCCAAGCGGCAAGCCTGGTCGATCTGATTGACGTCCGCCGTCGTGAACTCCGGGTCCATCGATTGCTGCAGCGATGGATTGTAGGCGCGGAAAGCGGCGCCGGTGCCTTTGACGGCCTGGCCGCCAATCAGCGAATCGCCGGTGATGATCATAAGGTCTTTACTTTCGCTACTTCGGTTTTGTAGACAGTCAGCTTGTTGCGCAGGGCCGGACCGAATTGCGGCGACTCGATCTCGAACGTTTCGCCCGGCTTGACGACGATGTTATCGGCCACGCTCAGGGTGGCGGTGCCGAAGAAGTGGATATGCACGTCGCCCGCGCGCCGGAACAGCGGGTACTTGAAGTGGTGGTGTTCCAGGTTGCCGATGGTGTGCGACATATTCTGCTCGCCGCTGAAGAACGCCTTCTCCCAACGCACCTTGCCGTCCACGTCGTAGATGCGCGACGTGCCCTGGACGTTGGCCGGGGCATCGCCGACCAGCAGCGCCGGGCCAAGGCCGCAGACGCGCAGCTTGGAGTGCGCCAGGTACAGGTAGTTTTGACGCTCGGTCACGTGGTCCGAGAACTCGTTGCCGATGGCGTAGCCGACGCGGTAAGGCTGGCCGTCGTCGCCGATCACGTACAGGCCGGCCATTTCCGGCTCTTCGCCGCCGTCGAGCGCGAAGTCGGGCATGCCCAGGTCCTGGCCGCTGGCGGCCACGATCGAGCCGTCGCCCTTGTAGAACCATTCCGGCTGCACGCCGGCTTCGCCAGCTGCTGGCTTGCCGCCTTCGACGCCCATGCGGAACATCTTCATGGAGTCGCTCAGGCTTTCGACGTCGCCGCCGATTTTCTTGTGCATCGCGTCGCGGGTGTCGGCGCTGCCCAGGTGGGTCAGGCCGGTGCCGGTGACGTAGCAATGGGCGTCGTCGGTGTGGTCCAGTGGCGCCAGCAGGCGGCCGCCGGCGGCGACGGCTTCAAACGAGGCGGTGGCGCTGCCGACCGACTTGTCGACCAGCGCGGCCAGGCCGACCGACTTGCGGATCGCGTCCTGCGCCAGCGCGTAGGTGGTGCTGTAACCCTCGATGACGCGGATGGTGTCTTGTTCCAGCACGCCGATCTGGCGGGCGCCTTGTTCGTTCTTGAATTGTACGAGTAACATGGGTTCTCCGATTTCTATTAGTGCGAGTGGCGAGGAACGGCCGAGCCGCGATTCCCGACCAGGAAATCGAAGTCGCAACCTTCATCCGCTTGCAGCACGTGTTCGATGTAGAGCTGTTGGTAGCCGGTCTTCGGACCCGGCGCGCTGCCCGGCACGCGGGCGGCCTGGCGTTCGGCCATCTCGGCGTCCGAGATTTCCAGGTTCAGCAAACCGCCGGCGCAATCGAGCGTGATCCAGTCGCCATCCTTGACGATCCCCAGCGGGCCGCCGGCCATCGCTTCCGGCGCCACGTGCAGCACGACGGTGCCGTAGGCGGTGCCGCTCATGCGGGCGTCGGAGATGCGGACCATGTCCTTGACGCCGGCCGCCAGCAGCTTGGGCGGCAGGCCCATGTTGCCCACTTCGGCCATGCCCGGATAACCTTTCGGGCCGCAGTTCTTCATCACCAGCACCGAGTTGGCGTCGACCACCAGATCCGGGTCGATGATGCGCGACTTGTAGTGTTCGAAGTCCTCGAACACCACGGCCTGGCCACGATGCTGCATCAGTTCCGGCGTCGCCGCCGACGGTTTCAGCACGGCGCCGCGCGGCGCCAGGTTGCCGCGCAGGATGCAGATGCCGCCATCCTTGAGCAGCGGCTTCTCCAGCGGACGAATCACCTCGTCGTCGTAGATCGGCGCGTCCTGGCAGTTTTCCCAGAGGGTCTTGCCGTTGACGGTCAGCGCATTCGGGTTGGGCAGCAGCTTGCCCTCGCCCATGCGGCGGATCACGGCCGGCAGGCCGCCTGCATAGTAGAACTCTTCCATCAGGAAGCGGCCCGACGGCAGCAGGTCGACGATGGTCGGCATGCCGCGGCCGACGCGGGTCCAGTCTTCCAGCTCCAGGTCGACGCCGATGCGGCCGGCGATGGCTTTCAGGTGGATCACGGCGTTGGTCGAGCCGCCGATGGCGGCGTTGACGCGGATCGCGTTCTCGAAATTCTCCTTGGTCAGGATCTTGGACAGCTTCAGGTCTTCCTTGACCATGTCGACGATGCGCATGCCCGACATGTGGGCCAGCACGTAGCGACGCGCGTCGACGGCCGGAATGGCGGCGTTGTGCGGCAGCGAGGTACCCAGCGATTCGGCCATGCAGGCCATCGTCGACGCCGTGCCCATGGTGTTGCAGGTGCCGGCGGAGCGCGAGTGGCCAGCCTCGGCGGCGAGGAAATCGTGCATGCTGAGTTCGCCGGCCTTGACCTGCTCATGCAACTGCCAGACGGCGGTGCCGGAGCCGATGTTCTTGCCGTTCAGCTTACCGTTCAGCATAGGGCCGCCGGTGACGACAATGGTCGGGATATCGACCGAGGCGGCGCCCATCAGCAGCGCCGGCGTGGTCTTGTCGCAGCCGACCAGCAGGACGACGCCGTCCATCGGATTGCCGCGGATCGATTCTTCGACGTCCATGCTGGCCAGGTTACGGGTCAACATGGCGGTTGGACGCAGATTCGATTCGCCGTTGGAGAACACCGGGAATTCGACCGGGAAGCCGCCGGCTTCGAGGATGCCGCGCTTGACGTGTTCGGCCAGTTTGCGGAAGTGGGCATTGCAAGGGGTCAGTTCAGACCACGTGTTGCAGATGCCGATGATAGGTTTGCCCTGGAATTCGTGATCAGGAATGCCCTGATTTTTCATCCAGCTGCGGTACATGAAACCGTTTTTGTCCTGGGTGCCGAACCATTCGGCGGAGCGCAGCTTTACTTTCTTGTTGTCATTCTCAGACATGCATTTCTCCTCAGTATGTTCCTGTGCGGGGACGTGAATGTCATGCCCCCGCATCGATAAAGCATACTAAGATGTACTGAGATATCTTTCCAATAAATTATTATTCGACTTCGATATCAAAAGTGGTATCGACCGGTTATCATCCCCGCCTTACGCGTCGGTGCTGAAGCGGTAAGCCATGACGGTCGAGTACTCCTGGCCGGGACGCAGGATCGTCGACGGGAATCCGGAGCGGTTCGGCGAATCCGGGAAATGCTGCGGTTCGAGACAGATGCCGCTGCGATAGCTGTAGATCTGCCCTTTTCCACGCATTTTGTCATTCATAAAATTCCCGCTGTAGAACTGGATGCCCGGCTCCTGGCTCCATACCTCCAGCACGCGGCCGGAGGCCGGATCGCGCACGCGCGCCGCCATCTCCAGCGCGCCGGGGCTGGATTTCTTCAGCACGAAGTTATGGTCGTAGCCGAAGCCGTTGCGTAATTGCTCATCATCTTCATCGATACGTTCGCCGATCGGGTGCGGCGAGCGGAAGTCGAACGGCGTGCCCTCGACCGGCGGCAGCGTGCCCAGTGGGATCTGCGCGTTGTCGATCGGCGTGTAGGCGTCGGCCACGATGGTCAGCTCGTGGCCCAGGATGTCGCCCTTGCCGGCCAGGTTGAAATAGGCGTGGTTGGTCAGGTTGACCGGCGTCGCCTTGTCGGTGATCGCGTGGAAAGCGATACGCAATTCGTTATCGTCGCGTAGTTCATAGATGGCCGTCACCT
>JBDSKP010000109.1:0-3987 GCA_039916925.1 Duganella sp. | reverse complement strand
TCCTGGTTTCCGCCTGCGCGCCGGGCCTGGCGCGCGCGCTGGCGAAGCTGGCGGCGCAGGGCGCGACGCTGCGCGCCCAAGCCCCGGACGAGGCGCTGGTGTGGGCGCTGACGGCGGCCGGTTTCGCTTGCCGCGCGATCGCCGGTTCGCCCGATGTCGGCGCGGTCTATCAAAGCCGCAAGCCGCCGCCGGCCGCGCCGCCGGTGCCGGTGCGGCGCGCGATCGTCGTCGGCGCCGGCCTGGCCGGCTCCGCCGCCTGCCAGCGCCTGTGCGCCAACGGCTGGCAGGTGACCCTGATCGAACGCCACGCCGCGCCGGCGCGCGAGGCCTCGGGCAACCTGGCCGGCATCTTCATGCCGCTGCTGTCGAAGGACGACAACATCCCGACCCGCTTGAGTCGCGCGGCCTACCTGTTCGCGCTGCGCGAGTGGCGGCGGCTGGGCGGCGTCGGCCAGGCCTTCGACGGCGCCGATTGCGGCGTGCTGCAGCTGGCGCGCGACGCCGCGCACGCGCGGGTGCAGCGCGAGGTGCTGGCGGCATGGGATTATCCGCCGGAGTATGCGCGCTGGCTGGCGGCCGACGCGGCCGGCGCGCTGCTGGGCGGCGCGACGCCGCACGGCGGCTGGCTGTTCGAACATGGCGGCTGGGTGCGGCCGGCGTCGCTGTGCGAGGCCATGCTGGCCGCGTGCGGCGATCGTTTGCGCCGCGTGTTCGACGCGCCGGCGCTGGAGCTGGAGCTGCTGCGCGTCGACGGCGAATGGCGCGTGCTCGGCGCCGACGGCGTGGCGATCGCCCAGGCGCCGACGGTGATCCTGGCCAACGGCACCGGCGCCGTCGACATCGCGCAGGCGGCGCGCTTGCCACTGTCGGCGCTGCGCGGCCAGGTCACGCACCTGGCGCTGGACCAGGCTGGCGTGCCGCGGCTGCCGCTGGTGGTGTGCCGCGAGGCCTACGTGACGCCGCCCGCCAACGGCATCGTCTCCGCCGGCGCGACCTACGACAACGACGACGATCCGGCGCTGCGCGCCGACAGCCAGCTGGAAAACCTGACCCGGCTGGCGGAGATCGTCCCGGGCGAACAGGTGGCCGCGCTGGCCGCCGCCGCGCCGCTGGCCGGGCGGGTCGGTTTCCGCTGCGCGGCGCCGGACCGCCTGCCGCTGTGCGGCGCCTTGCCCGATTACGTCGCCGCCGGGCGTCTGGAGCGCCTGCGCGACGTGCCGCGCCATCCCGGGCTGTACGGATTGCTCGGCTACGCGTCGCGCGGCCTGATCTGGGCGCCATTGATGGCCGAGCTGCTGGTCAGCCAACTGGAGCACGCGCCGCCGCCGCTGGAGGCGGCGCTGGTGGCCGCGGTCGACCCGGGCCGCTTCCTGCTCAAGGAGCGCCGCCGCGCCCAGTGACCCCGGCGCGCGCGGTGATTCCGCCACCATGGCGTTGCGTTGGCGCAAATTTGATGCGCACACCAGCGCCGCCGGCGTTGGCGCGGCTATATCCCAGGGGATATAATCAGCCTTTGAACCGGACGCGAGCAAATGGACGAAGACCAAGCGCGGCACTACGACGGATCGCCGGAGTTGTTGATGTTCCTGGCCTCGACGGTGCACGACATGAAGAACTCGATCGGCGTCCTGAGCGGCACGCTGGAGCATCTGATCGCCGGCGCGCCGCCGCCGCCGGCCGCGGACGCGCCGCCGACGCATCCCCAATACGAGCAACTGGGGCAGATGCTGTACCAGACCCGCCGTCTCAACGACAATCTGATCCAGTTGCTTGCGTTGTACAAGGAAGTGGGCAAACCCGGTTATCCGTTCGACCCCGCCCCGCACCGCGTCAGTGAGTTGATCGACCAGGTCAAGGGCCAGGCGCGCATACTGCTGCAATCGCGCGGCGTCACGCTCGACGTCGATTTTCCGGCCGACGCCATCTGGACCTTCGACGAGGACCTGATCATCGGTGTGCTGGTCCACGCCATCAACAACGCCATCCGCTACACGCGCGACCGCATCCGGCTCACCGCCCGCATCGACGGCGATTATCTGGAACTGCGCGTGGAGGACAACGGCGATGGCTTCCCGCCGTCGATGCTGCAGACCGGCGCCGCCCTCAACGCCGGCGGCGGCAAGGTCGATTTCATCAGCAACAGCAGCGGCCTCGGACTGTACTTTTCCAGCGAAGTGGCGCGGATGCACCGGCATCGCCAGCGCCACGGCGGCATCGCGCTGGAGAATGGCGGCGCGCTGGGCGGCGGCTGTTTCATCCTGCGGCTTCCATGAACGCCGAAACCCAGGCCAGCGACGACATCGACTGGGCGGAGAAGCGCTATCTGCTGGTCGACGATTTCGTCGGCATCCGCCAGCTGCTGCGCGAATCGCTGCGCAACCTCGGCGCCAAGCACATCGACCAGGCGGCCAGCGGCGGCGAGGCCATCGTGCTGCTGTCGAAAACGCGCTACGACGTCGTCATGTGCGACTACAACCTCGGCGATGGCAAGAACGGCCAGCAGGTGCTGGAGGAGGCTCGCCTGCGCAACCTGATGCTGCCCAGCAGCGTGTGGCTGATGGTCTCGGCCGAGAAAAGCGTGGAGTCGGTGATGGGCGCGGCCGAGCACCAGCCGGACGCCTACATCATCAAGCCGATCACCGAGGGCGTGCTGTTGACGCGCCTGAACCGCGTGTGGAACAAGAAGCAGATCTTCCGCGAGATCGACCAGGCCTTCGCCGACAAGGATTACCTGCGCGCGGCGCGCCTGTGCGAGGAGCAGATCGCCCTCAATCCGCTGCACGAGATCGACCTGCGGCGCATGAAGGCCACCTTGCTGCTTAAAAGCGGCTTGCCCGAACAGGCGCGCGCCGTCTACGAGAAGGTGCTCGAGGAGCGCGACTACAACTGGGCGCGCTGCGGCCTGGGCAAGATCCGCATGAGCGCCGGCGACCTGGAGGCGGCGCAGCAGATGTTCCAGGCGGTGATCGCCGACAACCGCTTTTACATCGACGCCTTCGACCAGTTGGCGCTGTCGTACCAGCTGCAGGGCAAGTACGAGGAAGCCTTCGGCGTGCTGGAAAAAGCGGCCAAGCTGTCGCCCAACTCGGTGCCGCGCCAGCGCGCGTTCGGCCAGACCGCGCTCAAGCTGGGCAACATCCCGGTGGCGGAAAAAGCCTTCCGCAAATGCATAGAGATGGGCGAGTACTCGGTGGCCAAGACGGTCGACGCCTATTTCGGCCTGGCGCGCGTGTGCGGCCAGAAGAACGATACCAAGGAGGCGATCCGGTTGCTGAACGCGGCGGTCCACCAATTCGGCGGCGACGACGTGACCCTGCGCGCCAAGATCACCGAGGGCCTGGTCTACCACGAGAGCGGCGACTATCGGCGCGCGCGCAAGTCCGGCGACGAGTTGGAGGCGATGCTGGCCGATGAAACCAAACAGCGCCCGGACAGCACCACCTGCCTCGATATGGCGACGTTGCTGTTCGCGGTGGGCGTCAAGGACGCGCCGGCCACGCTGCTGTGCTATGTCGCCCGCAACAACCATGACAACGCCCTGTTGCTCGAGGACGTGCAAAAGATCTTCGACAAGGCGCGCATGGGCGACGAGGGCACGGAGTTGATCAAGGCCTCGCGCCAGCAGGCGACCGACATGATGAACAAGGGCGTGCTGCTGTGGAAGACCGGCAAGTTGGTCGAGGCGGTCGAGTGGATGCGCGTGGCGCGCAAGGCCTTGCCGCACAATATGCGCATCCTGTTTAATTCGGCGCAGATCCTGATCTCGCAGTTGCATCAGACTGGCTATGTGCGCGAGCTGGCGGAGGAGGCGATCGAAGTGTTGATGCGTGTCGACGCGATCGCGCCGGGCCAGCTGCGTTTCGCGCAGCTGATGGAGCAGCTGGCGATGCTGGCGCCGGTGTCCGGCGTGGTGGCGGCGGCCGCGGCGAGCGAATACGAGGCGGCCAACGGCGCCGTTGCCGAGTGATTCCGCTGTGACGGATGGGC
>JBDSKP010000108.1:0-5202 GCA_039916925.1 Duganella sp. | reverse complement strand
CCTGGCCGCCTTGACCCTGCGGACGGCCCTGACCTTGCGGACGACCCTGGCCGCCGCCGGCGCTGCGCGCCGGACCCTCGCCCAGCGGACGGCCACCGGCGTAACCGCCGATACCCTGAGGACGACCGCCCGGACGCCCTGAACCCTGGGCGCCGCCGGGACGACCCTGGCCGCCACCCTGGCCTTGGCCTTGGCCCTGGCCTTGGCCTTGGCCATTACCGCCGGGACGACCCGAGCCTTGCGCGCCGCGGCCGTTGCCGCCGCCGTTCGGGCCACCGGCGCCGCCGGCGCCATTGCCCGGACGACCCTGGTTACCGAAACGCGGACCGCGCTGCTGCTTGGCGAAAGGCATCGCGTTGTCGTTGCTGACATCGGCGCGGTTGAAGTTCGGCTCGTCGCCGTCATCCTCGTCGTCGTCATCGTCGCGGTCGTCGAACTCGGCGCGGCCGCGCTGCGGACGCTTTTCCGGACCCTTGTTCGGGCCGGCGGCCTTGGCCGCCTGGGGACCTTTGCCGCGCGGCGCGGCGGCGGCGCCGTCACCGCCTTTTTTCTCGACGCCGTACGCGGCCAGCAGGTCGCGCACGGTGTTTTCCTCCATCTCTTCCCAACGGCCGCGTTTCAGGCTGCTAGGCAAGGTCATCGCGCCGTAGCGGGTGCGGATCAGGCGCGACACCGTCAGGCCGATCGCCTCGAACATGCGGCGCACTTCGCGGTTACGGCCTTCGCCGATGATCACGCGATACCACTTGTTGATGCCCTCGCCGCCGCCGTCGGCGATCTTGGAGAACTGCGCCAGGCCGTCCTCGAGCTCGACGCCGGCCAGCAGCTTCTGCCGCATGCCCTCTTCCAGCACGCCCAGCGTGCGCACCGCGTATTCGCGGTCGATGCTGTAGCGCGGGTGCATCAGCCGGTTGGCCAGATCGCCCGAGGTCGTAAACAGCAACAAACCTTCGGTGTTGAAGTCGAGGCGGCCGATGGCCAGCCATTTGCCGGCCTTCATCGTCGGCAGGCGGTCGAACACCGATGGACGGCCGTCCGGATCGTCATGGCTGACGATCTCGCCGGCCGGCTTGTGGTACACCAGCACGCGCGGCGGCTTCTTGCTGACGCGGCGCTGCAGCAGCTTGCCGTTGATGCGCACCGCATCGGCCGGCAGGATACGCTGGCCGATATGGGCCGGCTCGCCGTTGACCGACACGCGGCCGGCAACGATCAATTCTTCCATGTCGCGGCGCGAACCGAGCCCGGCTTCGGCCAGCACCTTGTGCAGCTTCGGCGCGTCGTCTTCCGAGGTCAGGTCGCGGCGCACGGCCTTCGGCGCCGGACGGCCCTTGCCCGACTCTTCGCTGTCGAACGCGTCCGAGGTCACGTACGAGAAGGCGGCGTCCGCGTCGTTGGCCTTGCCGGCGTTGCCGAAGGCGCCATGGACGCGCTGCGGCTTCGGTCCCTTGCCACCGCGGCCGGCCTGCTTGCCGTTGCGCTGCTGGCCTTCGGGACGCGGACCGCGCTCGTTGCGCGGTTTACCGTTCGGCTGGCCACCCTCTTCGGTAGGCGCCGCTTCGCCGTCGGCCGCGACCACCGGCTCCGGACGCGGCATCGTCGCTTCGCGCAGCGCGCGCTGCTCGCGCATCTGGCGCGGACCACGCGGGCCGCGCGGACCACGGTCGCTACGCTCGCGCTGGCCGGCTTCCTGGCCGGGCTCGCCCGTGGCGACAGGGGCGGCTTGCGCCTCCACCGCCGGCGCGACCGGTTCTGCAGCTGCCGCGACCGGCGCGGCCGGCTTGCGGGCGCGCGGCGCCTTGGCCGGTGCTTCGGTGGACGCCGCTTGCGGCGCGGTTTCAACAGTTGGGACAGCCTCGACGGCGGCCTTGGCGGCCGGCTTGGCGCGCGGCTTTTTCACCGGCGCGGGAGCGTCGGCGGCCACCACGGGAGCGGCGGCGGCGACCGCCTCGACGGCGGCTTCGGCCTTCGGCTTGCGCTTGGCCTTGACGGCGGGGGCGGCCTCGGCGGCACCGTTCGTCGCGGATGCGAGCGCGTCGGCTTCGATCTGGGCCTTGGTGCGGCGTTTAGGCTTGGCGACCACTTCGGCGGTGGCGTCGTTGACTGTCTCAGGGGTATTAGATTTGTTCATTATTCGTTTCTTGGTTGTGCTCAGCGTCAACCGTTAAATCTGGCGCATGGTCGTGATTGATTGCTTGCTGGCCGGCTTCCGGGCTAGTCGCGGCGTCTACTTCTACGTCGGCCACTTGCAACTCGCTATCCGTACCATCTCGTTGTAGCGCGACGCTTTCGCTGTGCGCGGCTTTGTCAAAGTTCTCCTGCAGGGCCGCCTCCAGCGCTTCCATATCCGGACCGCCGCCCTGCATATCGCTAATTTGCTGCAACGGCGGCAGCTGGGACAGCGAATTCAATCCCAAATCATCCAAAAACTGCTTGGTCGTGCCCAGCAACGCCGGGCGGCCCACGACGTCGCGGTAACCGATGGCGTCCACCCAGCCCCGGTCCTCCAGCATCTTGATCGTCTGTGAATTGACGGCTACGCCGCGTATCTCTTCGATATCGCCCCGCGTGACCGGCTGCCGGTACGCGATGATCGCCAGCGTTTCCAGCGTCGCCCGCGAATACTTGGGCGGCTTTTCCGGATTCATCCGGTCCAGATACTGCTTCATCTCGGGGCGGCTCTGGAAGCGCCAGCCGGTCGACAGGCTGACCACTTCGACGCCTTTGTCCGCCCAATCGAGCCGCAGCTCTTCCAGCAATTCCTTGATCGTATCGGACCCTACTCCGGCACCGCGCGGCCTGCCCTGATCGTCGACATCGACATACAGCTTCTTCAGACTGTGGATCGACAAAGGCTCATGGGCGCATAGCAAGGCGGTTTCGAGGACTCTTTTAGCCTCAGCTGTATCCATAGCAATCTTGTGGTTGCATTGTCATGCAAAGAAAGAAATCAATCACATTCAGTGAGGCACTGGCCGCATTCAAAATGCCGCCTGCCGGAGTACTCGCTGAAGCTGTTTCCGAGCCCGGGCGATACGCGCCGGGCGGGAGAGAGAGGCATGCCGACGACGACCGCGGCCGCCGTTTTCTACGTGAAACGCGACTGGGAAACGCGATTTTCGGGCGAAAACATGCGAGACCAATCAATGACGTTTCATCCTACAAGCCGAATTGTACCTGATAAAAGCGCAAAACGCGCGTTTCGGCGACATCGATGTGTAACTTGCCTTACGCAGCAGCAAGCCTTTCCGACAATATTGCGGAAACACCAACGAAGGCGGGGTACTCGGCGGTGATGACCCAGGTGGGCACCTGGCACAGGTATTTGTTGAAGCGCCCCTTCTGCTCGAAGCGCGCGCGGAAGCCGGACTTGTCGAAACGCTCACCCAGGCGCGGCACGATGCCGCCGCCTATATAAATACCGCCCTGCGCGCCCAGGGTGATGGCGATATTGCTGGCGATGGTGCCGAGCATGCGGCAGAACGTTTCGATGACATCGTCGCACAGCGGGCATACGCCGGCCAGCGCGCGGGTCGAGATGTCGGCCGCGCTCAGCGGCTCGGCGACGACGCCCTGCTGGTCGGCCAGCGCGCGGTAGATCAACTCGATGCCGGCGCCGGACATCAGGCGCTCGGCGGACACATGTTCGAATTCTTTCCAGGCGAATTGCAGGATCGCCACTTCTTTGGCGTTGACCGGCGAGAAGCTGACATGGCCGCCCTCGCTCAGCAGCGCGGTCCAGCCGTCCTTGCCCGGAATCAGGCCCGAGACGCCGAGGCCGGTGCCGGCGCCGATCAGGCCCAGCGGCGTGCCGGGCACGGCCGCGCCGCCGCCGACCTGGTGTTTTTGCGTGGCCGACAGCTGCGGCAACGAACTGGCCAGCGCGGTGAAATCGTTGACGACGACCAGGATGTCGAAATTGACATCGCGGCGCAGCGCCTCGATCGAGAATTGCCAGTGATGGTTGGTCATGCGCACCATGTCGCTGGTGACCGGATTGGCGATGGCGATGGCGCCATTGCGGATGCCGGTGACGCCCCTGCCCGCCACCGCCGGCGAGGCCAGGTAGGCGACCAGGGCGTCGGCGATGGTCGGATAGGCGGCGCACGCCAGTACTTCGATCGCCTCGATCTTGCCCGGGGCGGTCTCCAGCGCGAAGCGCGCGTTGGTGCCGCCGATATCCGCCAGCAGACGCGGGCCGCCGATGTAGTCGGTGGTCGGAGGGGAAGGCGCTTGGAGGGACTGGGCTGTCATGGTCGGTCGAAAATAGTTGAGGCCTAAGCTTAAGGTATTTTCAGTAATTCAGGCAAGCGAAGTTTGTAGTTTTAGTACAGTTAACCATCGTTTGCCACTAAGAATTTCTTTTTGGAATTTATTTTGAGTAGTATGACTACCCGGCGCGGCGCGCCGTCGGGGTGGAGCGGAGGGCGGCTCTCTTGGCCGATTACGCTGCGCTGATCCGCCCGACGTGCCCCCCGTGGTCATCTCCGTGGCCATTCAAAGCCCGGCGCCGACACCTTGTCCGGCTACGCCGCCGGCGCCGTGTCGATCGATTCGTTGGCCGCCGGCTCGCGCGCGCCGAACCGCGCGTTCCACGCGTCCAGGCCGCCATGCAACGGTCTGGCCAACGTGAACCCGTGCGCCTTGAGCTCCTTGGCCACCTGCGCCGCCGTCACGTCGTTGGGGCAGCTGCAATAGACGACGATATGCCGTTTCTTGTCGAGCGCGATGATCTCCGTGCTCGGCTCGCCGCCCTTGAACAACAGCGCGCCGGGAATCGCCGGCTCCATCATCTGCGCCGTCACGCTGCGCGCGTCGACCAGCACCGGCTCGTGCCCCTCTTCCATCAACCGCTTGAAGTCGTCCACCGTCACGCGGTCGATCTGCACCGATTGCCGGAACCGCTTGCGCTCCACATACTTATACGCGACAAACAGCGCCAGCAGCGCCAGCAGCACCATCAGCGCGGTCGAGCCCAGGTCGCTCAACGTCGTCAACACCGAATCGATGCTGGAATGGAAGAACGCGCCGATGGCGATGCCGGTGCCGCTCCAGAACGCCCCGCCCAGCAAACTGTAGCCGAGGAAAGTCTGGTAACGCGTGCCCATGGCCCCGGCCAGCGGCGAGGCGATGGTGTTAAAACCCGGAATGAACTTGGCCACGACCAGCATCTTCGGGCCCCACTTGGTGAAGCTGTCCTCC
>JBDSKP010000107.1:0-2330 GCA_039916925.1 Duganella sp. | reverse complement strand
CGTACCCGCAAGGGCCCGCGCAAAGCCGCTCAATCGCTCAAGAAATAATCTAGGGAAATCACATGGCTAAGCAACAAAGCAGCGCAGCAGCAGCGCGCGTCCGCAAGAAGGTCAAGAAGAACGTCGCCGAAGGTATCGCGCACGTTCACGCTTCCTTCAACAACACCATCATCACCATCACCGACCGCCAGGGCAACGCTCTGTCGTGGGCGACCTCCGGTGGTGCTGGCTTCAAGGGTTCGCGTAAATCGACCCCGTTCGCAGCGCAGGTTGCGGCCGAAGCGGCTGGTAAAGTCGCTGTTGAATGCGGCGTCAAGAACCTGGAAGTGCGTATCAAGGGCCCAGGTCCTGGTCGCGAATCCGCGGTGCGCGCACTGAACAACCTGGGCATCAAGATCACCGAGATCCAGGACGTTACCCCAGTGCCACACAACGGCTGCCGTCCTCCAAAACGTCGTCGTATCTAATAGCGCGGTCGGCGGCGAAGTTCGCTTCGCCTCCTTCCCGCTAGTAGAAATCGCTGGAGCAGAAAGCCGGAAACGGTTATACTGCCCGGCTGTTGTCGCCTGTCGAAAAAATTCGGCGGGTTATTGGTATTTAAGCCACCGTCTGGCCCACCCTGAGGATCAGACTAGCGCCTAACCATGTTTCGATATGGCTGGGGCGTTATTATTTATAAAAAGGAAGCATCGTGGCACGTTATATCGGACCTAAAGCAAAACTCTCCCGCCGTGAAGGTACTGACCTGTTCCTGAAGAGCGCACGTCGCTCGCTCGACAGCAAGTGCAAACTGGACGTCAAACCAGGCCAGCACGGCGTCAAGTCGGGTGCCCGCACCTCGGACTACGGCAACCAACTGCGCGAAAAGCAAAAAGTCAAGCGGATGTACGGCGTTCTGGAACGTCAGTTCCGTCGCTACTTCGCTGAAGCGGACCGTCGCAAGGGTAACACCGGCGAAACCCTGCTCAAGCTGCTGGAAACCCGCCTGGACAACGTTGCATACCGCATGGGCTTCGGCTCGACCCGCGCCGAAGCGCGTCAGCTGGTATCGCACAAAGCGTTCACCGTGAACGGCCAAGTGGTCAACATCGCTTCGTACTCGGTCAAGATCGGCGACGTCGTTGCCGTGCGCGAAAAGTCGAAGAAGCAAGTGCGTATCGTTGAAGCGCTGTCGCTGGCTGAACAAGTCGGCATGCCAAGCTGGGTGTCGGTCGATGCCAAGAAAATGGAAGGCACCTTCAAGTCCCTGCCAGAGCGCAACGAGATCGCCAACGACGTCAACGAATCGCTGATCGTCGAACTGTACTCGCGTTAATCGTAGTTCGTAGCAAAAATCCCGCCCGCTCGATTGAGAGCGGGCGTTTTCACTAATGCCATCAGCCTTATCGGCCTAACGCGCCGAGGGTATTGAAAAGGACATTTCATGCAAAACAGTTTGTTGAAGCCACGTATTATCGATGTAGAGGCGCTGGGCGCCGGCCACGCTAAAGTAGTGATGGAGCCGTTCGAACGCGGCTATGGCCATACATTGGGTAACGCGTTGCGTCGCGTGCTGCTGTCGTCGATGGTCGGCTACGCGCCAACCGAAGTGACGATCGCCGGCGTCGTGCACGAATACTCGTCGCTCGATGGCGTGCAGGAAGACGTCGTCGATCTGCTGCTGAACCTCAAGGGCGTGGTCTTCAAAGTCCACAACCGTGACTCCGTCACCCTGACCCTGAAAAAGGAAGGCGAAGGCGCCATCCTGGCCTCGGACATCGATCTGCCACACGACGTGGAACTGATCAATCCGGACCACGTGATCGCCCACCTGACCGCCGGCGGCAAACTGGACATGCAGATCAAGGTTGAAAAAGGCCGCGGCTATGTGCCGGGCAACGTCCGCCGCCTGTCCGAAGACACCAACAAAACCATCGGCCGCATCATTCTGGATGCGTCGTTCTCGCCGGTGCGCCGCGTTTCCTACTTCGTCGAGTCCGCTCGCGTGGAACAGCGTACCGACCTGGACAAGCTGATCATCAACATCGAAACCAACGGCGTCATCTCGCCGGAAGAAGCGATCCGCCAGTCGGCGCGCGTGCTGGTTGACCAGTTGAATGTGTTCGCCGCCCTGGAAGGCACCGAAGCCGCCGCCGAAGCGCCATCGCGCGCACCGCTGGTCGATCCGATCCTGCTGCGTCCAGTGGACGATCTGGAACTGACCGTGCGTTCGGCCAACTGCCTGAAAGCGGAAAACATCTACTACATCGGCGACCTGATCCAGCGTTCGGAAAACGAACTGCTCAAGACGCCGAACCTGGGCCGCAAGTCCCTGAACGAAATCAAGGAAG
>JBDSKP010000106.1:0-1851 GCA_039916925.1 Duganella sp. | reverse complement strand
GCAACCTGGAATACCAGGGCCGCCGCGACGCCGAGGCGACCGCCGTGCCGGTGGCCGATGTGATCGGCTTCATCCAGGGCAAAATGTCGCGGTGAGCAAACGTAGTCTAGCCGGCGTGTTGCTGGCGCTGTCGGTGACGATGGCGCCGGCCGCGCGAGCCGGCAATCAGAAGGAGGAGGCGCTGGCCGATTCGGTCCGCGTCGCCCTCGCCAACAGCATCAAGGACGCGACGCCGCCGCGCATCGTCTTCCGCGACGAGGCCGAACGGCTGCGCTACGAGGGCTGGCTGGCGCAGATGTCGGCGCGCCTGCAGCGCAAGCTGCCCGACCAGCAAACCCGCCACGAGTTTCTCGCCACCGTCTGGTACGAGGCGCGCCGCGCCGGGCTCGAGCCGGGCATGGTGCTCGGCCTGATCCAGGTCGAATCGGCCTATCGCAAGTACGCGGTGTCGCTGGTGGGCGCGCGCGGCTACATGCAGGTCATGCCGTTCTGGACCAACGTGATCGGCGACCGCGACCGCGGGGCGCTATTCAATATGCAGACCAATTTGCGCTACGGCTGCGCGATCCTGCGCATGTACATCGACATGGAGGGCGGCAACCTCTACCTCGCGCTGGGCCGCTACAACGGCAGCCGCGGACGGCCCCAATACCCGAACGCCGTGCTGACGGCGTGGAACAACTGGAAATAATTCTGTCATCCGGAGTTGCGGACAAAAAAAATGCCTCCGTCGCGTGGGCGAGGGAGGCATCCCGGCGCGGCTTGGAGGAGGGCCGCTGCGCTTATTTCAGGTGGTCCGAAATGAGCTTGGTCATTTCGAACATGGACACTTGGGCTTTGCCGCCGAATACCGCTTTCAGCTTGTCGTCGGCATTGATCATGCGGCGGTTGGCCGGATCCTGCAGGTCGAGCTTTTTGATGTAGTCCCAGACTTTCTTGGTCACTTCGGTGCGTGGCAGCGGGGTGGCGCCCACGACGGCTGCGAGCACGGTCGATGGGGTCATCGCTTTCATGAATGCGGCGTTCGGCTTGCGTGCGGCGGCTGGTGCCGCGGCTTTTTTCACTGCGGGTTTGGCTGCTGCTTCTTTTGCTGGTGCTGCTTTTTTCGCGGCTGCCGGTTTAGCGGCCGCGGCCTTCTTGGCCGGCGCTGCTGCTGGGGTTTTTTTGGCTGTTGCCATTCTCGAGCCTCCTTAACGAACACATGGATAATTGCGCAATTGATCGCACCGGCTAATATTGGTGGGGATTTAAGCCTTATGCAAGTGTTTGTCGCGTTTTTGTCTGGAAACACCACGTAATTCCCGGGCTACGTGGGCCGTTGCACCTTCCGGGGGCGCAAACCCGCATATTTCCATGTGTCCGCGCCGCTTTGGCGCAGGGCGGGCGCGCCCGTGGACGTGTCCGCCGCCGGCGTCAGCGCATGCCCGGCATCATGCCCTTCATCGAGCGCATCATCTTCATCATGCCGCCGCCGGAGAGCTTTTTCATCATCGATTGCATCTGCTCGAACTGGGTCAACATGCGGTTGACCTCCTGCACCTGCACGCCGGCGCCGGCGGCGATGCGGCGCTTGCGGGTGGCCTTGATCAGCTCCGGCTTGGCGCGCTCCTGCGGCGTCATCGAGTCGATGATGCCGACCATGCGCCGCACCTGCTTGTCGGCCTGGTCCATGTTGGCGCCGCCGGCGGCCTGCTGGAACTGCGCCGGCAGCTTGTCGACCAGGCTGGCCATGCCGCCCATCTTTTTCATCTGGCCCAGCTGCGCCTTGAAGTCGTTCATGTCGA
Source organism: Duganella sp. (assembly GCA_039916925.1). Taxonomy (GTDB): domain Bacteria; phylum Pseudomonadota; class Gammaproteobacteria; order Burkholderiales; family Burkholderiaceae_D; genus Rugamonas. Next base: position 67 of record JBDSKP010000106.1, on the reverse strand, counting down.
ACTTGCCGCCGACCTTCATCTTCTGCGCCAGGTCGGCCGCCGCCTTGCTGTCGACGCCTTTGCGCGC
>JBDSKP010000105.1:0-8867 GCA_039916925.1 Duganella sp. | reverse complement strand
GGTTTGCTCGACGCGCAGCATGGCGCGGGTGTCGTTCAGCAGGCGTACCGCCTCGGTGGCGGCGGCGCCGAACAGCTTGCCGGCCGGCGTGAGCACCAGCGGATAGCTGCCACGGTCGACCAGGTCGGCGCCGACCCAGGCCTCCAACGACTGGATGCGACGGCTCAGCGCCGACTGGGTCACGTTGCGGTCGTCCGCCGACCGCGAAAAATTGCGCGTCTGCGCCAAGCTGATGAAATCCTCCAGCCACTTGATGTCCATCCTCCCGCTCTCCTTGCCGCCTTGGTCGCTATTCCGATTTCGCATAATATCAGAGCAAACTTGCATAGTCGCCGGGGACGTGTCCGATATCGTGGGTGCTTACGATAGAAAAAGGAATTCGCCATGAAACCAAGCACCGCGCCCCGTCACCTGGCCGTCATCGGCGGGCTGGGGCGCCTGGCCGGCGTCGATCTGTACGACAAACTGCGGGATACGGTGACCGCCAGCGGCGCCGCCGGCCGCTATCGGCTGAATCTGGAGCGCCTGCCGTATCGGCGCGGCGACGGCGCGGAAGCGGAGCCGGAGCGCATCGGCGGCCGTAAATTGTATTTGTACGATGCGGCCGCGCGGCTCGAACGGCGCCGGGTCGACGGCGTGCTGCTGCCATGCTTTATCAGCCACACGTTTCTGGAGGAATTGCAGGCCGAACTGCAGGTGCCGATTCTGAACATGATGAGCGCGCTGGGACGGCATCTACATGGCGGAGAGCGGAAACTGGGCGTGCTGTGCACCGGCTACGTCCGTGACAGCGGATTGTTCGAGCGGTATGTCGATGCGGACCGGCTCATTTACCCGTCGCGGCGGACCTACGAGACCTGCGTCGCTCCGGCGATCTACGGTGCCGACGGCGTATTGGCCGGATCGGCCGGCGACGCCGTGCTGGACCGGCTGCAGCGGGCGTGCGCGGAGTTGCTGGAGCAGGGCGCCGAGGTCATCATCCCCGGCGTCAGCGAGATTGCCGCGACGGCCCGGGCGCTGCGCCGGCGCGGGCTACCGGTGCTCGATAGCCACCAGATATATGTGGACTATGCGCTGGCGTGGCGCGATGGCCGCAAGACGCCGGTGTTCAAGTTGGGCGTGGTCGGCGGCATCGGGCCGGCGGCGACGGTCGATTTCATGCAAAAGATCGTCCGGAACACGCCTGCGGCGCGCGATCAGGATCACATCCGCCTGATCGTCGACCACAATCCGCAGATACCGGACCGGACCGCCAATCTCATCGGCCAGGGGGCCGATCCGACGCTGGCGCTTTACTCGGCCTGCAAGCGCCTGGAAGCCAACGGCGCCGCGCTGATCGCCATGCCCTGCAACACGGCGCACGCGTATGTGGACCGGCTGCAGCCGGGCCTGGCCATACCGATCGTGAACATGTTGTCGGAAACCGTGGGCCTCATCAACGAGCATTGCGCCGGGCATGCCAAGGTCGGATTGCTTGCCACCACGGGCACCGTGCGCAGCGGGGTTTATCACGAAGCGGCGCGCGGCGGCGATTTCGAATTGATCGTGCCGGACGCGGCCCATCAAGCGCTGGTGATGGAGGCGATCTATGGCGAGTTGGGTGTGAAGGCGGGGCACACGGACGGACCGTGTAAAGCGATGTTGATGCAGGCCGTGCGGCATTTGGTGGAGCACGGGGCGACCGTCATCGTGCTTGGATGTACGGAATTGCCGTTGTTATTACCGGAACAGGCGGCATTGGTTGTCGGTGGGCGCGCGGTGGTGGTGCTGGACCCGACCGCCATCCTGGCGCGGCGGTGCATCGCGTTGTCCCGCCATCAGCAGCTGCGGGATCCACCGGAGGGGAGCCAGGCGCTGCATGCGAAGCAGTCCTGTTCCCTCCAAAATCACATTAACTAATCAGGGCTTGATCACCGCCACCGCGCCGCCGGACGGCGCCAGCTTCAACGTCAGGCTACCGGTGGCGCCGACTTTGATGTCGCTGGCCTTCAGGCGGGTGGGACCGGCGCCATCCTGCAGCAGGTGCGCGCTGTACGCGCCTTTGCCGAGGAACGACAGCGGCACCTTCACCGTGCGGCCCGCCTCGTTGGTCATCGCGCCGAGGTACCAGGTGTCGCCCTTGCGCCGGGCCGAGACGATGTACTGGCCGATGTCGCCGGCCAGGATGCGGGTCTCGTCCCACGACGTCGGCACCGTCTGGATGAACTCGGCGCCGTCGGCGTTGGCGTAGGCGGCCGGGGCGTCCGACACCATCTGGAACGGGCTGTCGTACACCACGTACATCGCGATGGCCTGGCCGCGCGTGTGCATGACCATCGGCTCATGGTTGCGGTGCTTGAACTCGGCCGGCGTGACGTTGCGGAAGCCGCCCGGCGTGTAGTCCATCGGTCCGAGGATCATGCGGGTGAACGGCAGCGTGACATTGTGCGTGGCCGTGATGCGCGCGCTCCACTTGTTGTTCTCCGCGCCCAGCACGCCCTCCTGCGTGATGTAGTTAGGCCAAGTGCGGTTCAGGCCGGTCGGGGGATAGGCGCCGTGCAGGTCGACCATCAGGTGGTGCGCGGCCGCCTTTTCCAGCACCTTGTGATACCAGTCGACCATTTCCTGGTCGTTGCGGTTCATGAAGTCGACCTTGACGCCCTTGATACCCCAGGCCTCGTACTGCTTGAAGGCCGCGTCCATCTGCTTGTCGAGTTGCTGCCACTGCAGCCACAGCCAGACACCCACGCCCTGCGACTTGGCGTAGTCGAGCAGCGCGGGCATGTCCATCTCGGGTTTGCCGCGCGTTACGTCCGCCTCCGGATTGGGTTCGATATCGCTGCCGACCGACCAGCCCTCGTCGATCAGGATATCGTCCAGCTTCATGCGCTTGGAGAAGTCGACGAAAGCCTTGTACGTGGCGGTGTTGACGCCGGCGTTGGGCACATCGACGGCCCAGTCGTTCCACCAGTCCCACGACGTCTTGCCCGGCTTGATCCAACTGGTGTCCTTGATTTGCGACGGCGCGGCCAGCGTCGGGATCAGCGAGGACGCGGCCAGGTCGCCCGGCGCGTCGGCCAGCATCACCACCCGCCACGGCGTCCGGAACCCCTGCCCGCTGAGTTGGACGCTGGCCGAGACGGATTTGCGGGAGCGGAAATCGCGGTCGTTGTCGAAGCGCGGCGGCAGCGTGACCGCCACGCCCAGTCCCGCGTCGCCACGGCCGGACAGGAAGAAACCGGGATAGTCCTTGACGTCCGATTCGGCGATAGCGAAGGTGGTCTGGCCGGCGCCCGTCTTGCACACCAGCGGAGCAATGTAGTGGTTGAAGTTGCGGATCTTCGACGCCTTGGTCCTGTCGTACTCGGCCTCGAAGCTGCTGTCGAAGCGGCCCATGTTGGCGCCCCAGCAGTCGTAGTCTTTGGCGAAGTTGAACTGCGTGGCCTCGCTCTTCACCTTGACCGCGCTGACGCCGGCCTGTTCCGGCAGCGTGTAGCGGAAGGCGACGCCGTTGTCGTACGCCCGTACCAGCAGGTGGAAGTTGAGCGGCTTGCCGGCGGCGGCGAACGCCAGGTCCGTCTGGTTGTAGTGGTCCGGGGCGCTGCGGGCCTTGCCCACAACGATGTCGTAGGTGTCGTTGACGCTGCCATTGGTGCTGCCGGTCAGCTTGGCGCCGGGCCCGATCGTGCCGATGTCCAGACTTAATCCCAGTGGCGACGGCTCGATGATGACCTTGCCGTCGCGGCTGACGGAGTAGGTCAGCTTGTCGCTGTCGATGGTCACCACATTGCTGCCGCTGGGCGATTTGACGGTGACGGTTTCCGCTTGGGCGGACGGCATCGCGGCGAATACGGTGGTCATCGCGATCAGGGTGGCGGCGCGGACGTGATCTGGCATGGTTATATGTCTCCGATTTTATAGGTATTGACTTCAATGACCGCCAATTCTGGCGGAGAGGCGCCGGTCAGCAGTCTTTGCCGCACGGCCAAAACAACGGATAATGGTGCCCAACTCATTTTGAGCACTAAATATTGGAATTCTCCCATGGAAATTAAGGTCAACTTTCTCGACAAGCTGCGTCTCGAAGCCAAGTTCGATGATTTCACAGTGATCGCCGACCAGCCCATCCGCTACAAGGGCGATGGCTCCGCGCCTGGTCCTTTCGATTACTTTTTGGCCTCATCGGCCTTGTGCGCGGCCTATTTCGTTAAATTGTAGTGCGTAACTCGCAATATTCCTACCGAAAACATTCGTCTGTCGCAGAATAATATTGTTGACCCTGACAACCGCTACCAGCAGATATTTAAAATCCAGGTCGAACTGCCTGCGGATATCTCGGAAAAGGACCGCCTGGGCATTTTGCGCTCGATCGACCGTTGTACCGTGAAAAAGGTGGTGCAGGCGGGTCCGGAATTTGTGATCGAGGAAGTGGAGAATCTGGATGCCGACGCCCAAGCCTTGCTGACCCTGAAGCCCGCGTCCGAAGCGGGCACCTATATCGTCGGCAAGGACCTGCCGCTGGAGGAAACGATCGCCAATATGTCCGGCGTTCTGTCCGGCCTGGGCATCAAGATCGAAATCGCCTCGTGGCGCAATATCGTTCCCAACGTGTGGTCGCTGCATATCCGCGACGCGCACTCGCCGATGTGCTTCACCAACGGCAAGGGTTCGACCAAGGAAAGCGCGTTGGCGTCGGCGCTGGGCGAATATATCGAGCGGCTGAACTGCAACCACTTCTACGCCGGTAGTTTTTGGGGCGAAGACATCGCCAACGCGGAGTTCGTGCATTACCCGAACGAGCGCTGGTTCAAACCCGGTCGCAAAGATGGGCTGCCGGTCGACATCCTGGATGAATACTGCCTGCAAATTTATGACCCGGACGGCGAGTTGCGTGGTTCGCACCTGTACGACACCAACTCCGGCAACAAGGAGCGCGGTATCTGTTCGCTGCCGTTTGTCCGGTATTCGGACGACGAGGTGGTGTATTTCCCATCCAACCTGATCGAAAACCTTTACGTCAGCAACGGCATGAGCGCCGGGAATACCCTGGCCGAGGCGCAGGTGCAATGCCTGTCGGAGATTTTCGAGCGGGCGGTGAAACGCGAGATTCTGGAAGGGGAAATCGCCTTGCCCGACGTCCCGCAGGAAGTGCTGGCCAAATATCCCGGCATCGTGGCCGGCATCCAGGGTTTGGAAGAGCAGGGCTTTCCGGTGCTGGTGAAGGACGCGTCGCTGGGCGGAACCTATCCGGTGATGTGCGTGACCTTGATGAATCCGCGCACGGGCGGCGTGTTCGCGTCATTCGGGGCGCATCCAAGTTTTGAAGTGGCGCTCGAGCGCAGTCTGACGGAATTGCTGCAGGGTCGCAGTTTCGAGGGCTTGAACGATTTGCCGCGCCCGACGTTTGTCAGCAACGCCGTGACGGAACCGAATAACTTCGTCGAGCACTTCATTGATTCGAGCGGTATCGTTTCGTGGCGCTTCTTCAGCGCCCAAGCCGATTACGATTTCGTCGAATGGGATTTTTCCGGCCGCGGCGAAAACTCCAATGTCGACGAAGCGGCGGCCTTGTTCGGCATTCTCCAGGAAATGGGCAAAGAGGTTTATACGGCGGTGTACGACCAATTGGGCGCCACCGCGTGCCGCATTCTGGTGCCGGGCTATTCGGAAGTGTATCCGGTGGAGGATCTGATCTGGGATAACACCAACAAGTCCTTGTTGTTCCGCTCCGACATCCTGAACTTGCACCGCCTGGACGACGACAGCCTCGAAGCGTTGCTTGAGCGTCTGGAGAACAGTGAGCTGGACGAGTACGGCGACATCGCCACCCTGATCGGCATCGAGTTCGACGAGAACACGCCGTGGGGCCAACTGACGACGCTGGAGTTGAAGCTGCTGATTAATCTCGCCCTGCAGCAATTTGAGGAGGCGCAGGAGCTGGTGGAAGCCTTCCTGCAATACAACGACAACACGTTGGAGCGCGGGCTGTTCTATCAGGCCGTGAACGTGGTGCTGGAGGTCCTGCTGGACGACGACCTGGAACTGGACGATTACGTGGTCAATTTCCGCCGGATGTTCGGCAACGAGCGGATGGACGCCGTGCTGGGGTCGGTGGACGGCAGCGTGCGCTTCTACGGTCTGACGCCGACCAGCACGAAGCTGGAGGGCCTCGACAGGCATGAGCGCCTGATCGACAGCTACAAGAAATTGCACACGGCGCGGGCCAATGCGACCGCTGGGTCCAGCTAGACAGCGGATTGCAGCTGGAGCTGTCAGCGGCCGGAACCGGCCCCCAAAACATGCAGGCAGTACAGCATTGTTTCCCCTGCGATACACCCTGGCCGGTCGCAGTTATTGGTTTTGGGAATGACAGATAGTCAAACAATAAATTTTAAAAATATGGTGCGACGCAGTATATTGAAAACGTAGCAAGCGATTTCATTCAATTGCTCAACCATGTTATTTGACTGTCGGGAGAAATTATGTTGACCAATATTCGTGCAAGCGCCGTGGCAGCGTCCTTGTTGTTGTGCATGTTTGGGGGCCACGCGTCAGCGGCCGACCTGCAAGCCCGGTTCGACAAGGAAACATGCGTAGCGCCGGAATACACGCTCGAGTGGCGCAACGAGGAGCAGCACGGCGACGTTAAGGTGAAGCTGCTGGTGGCCCCGGACGGCAGTGTGAGGGATGCCAAATTGGTCGAGTCCAGCGGTTACGCGACGCTGGACAAGGCAACGCTGCGGGCCAGCACCAAGTGCAAATTCAAGCCGGTCAGCCAGGACAGCGATCTTGCCCAGGGTTGGGTGAACGTTCGATACACTTGGGTCATTAACTAATTGACGGCCGCCCTGAACGCCGTCACGCAGGGGGAGCCAGCTCGGCTTCGCCCTGCGCGCATGGGAACGGCGTCATTGCCCGCCATATTTCTGTGGAATTTCCTTGTCGATCCGGCGCATGATGTCGTCGCTGACATCCTTGCTGCACATGATGTGGCGCCGCTCGCCGGTTGGCACATCCAGCAGGCGTAGTACGCGCAAGCCCTTGTCCCGCAACTCGGCAAGCTGAAGCAGATAATCGGCCTCTTCCGAGGCGAGGAACATCAGGTCGGCCCGGTGCGCGCCGATCATCGCCATCATCACCACGCTCTCTGCGGTGGTGGAGATCCGGCTCTGCCGTCCCTTGGCCAGCGATTCGTCGACGTAGCTGCCATACGAATACTTCTCCTTCACCAGCACCACCAGGCCCCGCATGGCGACCAGTCGTTGCAGCGTCGCGGTACCGCGAAAGACAAAGTCGTCGCGCACGATCGCCACCAGCGGCAAATCCTGGTAGATCGGACGCGAGAACTTGGCGTAGCGCTCGCGCTCCGCGTTCCGGAACCAGCCGACGGCACAGCGCTGACCGCCTTCCTGGAGCAACGCCAGCTGGCGGTTGCTGGGCGCCCGCATCCAGTGCGCTGCCACACCCGCGCCGGCGAACGCCGCCGTCGCCGGGTCCGCCGTCAAGCCGTGCACGCCCCCGTCCGGCGCGCTCATCAGGTACGGCGGGCGTTCGTTGTAGTAGAGGACCAAGGGCTCCTGCGCGCGGGACGCCGGCAACAGCAACAGCCACAAGCACAGGATACGGAACATCACCGCTATTTTTTGCTCTTCTTCGCGGCGATCGCCTTGTTCAGCTTGCCGATGACGTCATCGGACACGTCCTTGCTGCACATGATGTAGCGGTCGTCGCCCACGGGCACGTCCGGCATCTTGATTTGCTTGAAGTTGCCCGCGCCGATGCCGGACTGCTCCACCAGATAGCTTGCCTCCTCTTCGGACGCGAACATGAAGTCCACCGAATTGGCGTTGACCAGCTGCAGCATCTGGGTCGCGGTGCCGTTCGATTTGGTTTGCGCGGGCTTCACCTTGTCCAGCGCGGCGTCGATGTACGGGCCGTAGGTGAAATTTTCCTTGACCAGCACGCGCGCTCCCTTGGTCGCCAGGATATCGCCGAGCTTGGCGTTATCGCCGACGGCGAACTTGGGATTGGCGATGATCACGGTCGGCTTGTCGCGATAAATGGGTTTGGTGAACTTGGCGAACTGCTCGCGCTCGGCCGTCTTGTACCAGCCGATCGCACAGTTGGGGCCGCCTTCCTTGATCACCACCAGTTGACGGTTGGGCGGAACCTTGCTCCACGCGACGTCGATGCCGGCGGCACGGAACGCCTCGGCCGCAGGCGTGCCGGTCAGGCCGCTGGCCGAGCCGTCGGCGCCCGCCACCAGGTAGGGCGGGCGATCGTTGAAACTCAAGGTGATCTTGTCGTCGGCCACGGCGAGCACCGGCGCCAGCATCGACAGGCAAGCGAGCAGGCGGCTGAGGGAATGGTGTTTCATGATGGTGTCCGATTAAAATTTATGGAAGATGCCAACGCCGTAGAAATTGACCGACGTCGCGGCCGCGCGGCGCGAGAGATCCGCGTAAAGATAGGTGCGCGTCGATAAATTGTGTTCATATCCGACGCTGGTTTGCTTGGTTTTGGGGAGACCGTCGGGCGACTTCTGGCCATAGCCAGCGAGGATCGTGCCCAGCCCGACGTTCCAGTTCAGGCCCGTCACCCAGGCGTTGGTGGTGGCGTTGGTCGCCATGGTATGGCTTTGATCCTGCTTCTGATAGGAAGCGAGCAGCTTGACGTCGGGATGGGGCATGACCGAACCGGCGACCGACCACAGCGTGGTCTCGGCCGCGTTGCGCTCATACGCCAGCATGGCGCCGAAGATGCCGCCCTTGTACGTGCCCGAGACGGAATAGGGATTCGATTCGAGCGTCGCGTTGGCCGGATACTGCGGGTTGGCGGCGGTGCCGCGGCCGACGATGACCGGATTGCCGTTGGCTTCCTTGGTGGCG
>JBDSKP010000104.1:0-2363 GCA_039916925.1 Duganella sp. | reverse complement strand
CCTTCGGATCGAACTCGAAGTCCAGCCACGAGCCGCGGTAAGGAATGATACGCGCGGAGAACAGCAGTTTGCCCGACGAGTGGGTCTTGCCGCGGTCGTGCTCGAAGAACACGCCAGGGGAGCGATGCAGCTGCGAAACGATGACGCGCTCGGTACCATTGATGACGAACGAACCGGTGGTCGTCATCAAAGGCAGTTCGCCCATGTAGACTTCCTGTTCCTTCATCTCTTTGACGACCGGCTTGGTCGGCGATTCCTTGTCCAGGATCACCAGACGCACCTTGGCCCGCAGCGGCGACGCGAACGTCAGGCCACGCAGTTGGCATTCCTTGACGTCGAAGGCGGGATCGCCCAGGACGTACGACAGGAACTCGAGGCGCGCAAAGCCATTGTGCGACACGATGGGGAATATCGAGGTAAAGGCCGACTGCAGGCCGTCGTTCTTGCGGGTCGACGGGGAAACGTCTTCCTGCAGGAAACTGTGGTAGGACTCGAGCTGGGTAGCCAGCAGGAACGGAACGTGGTGAACGTTGGCGCGCTTCGCGAATGATTTGCGAATGCGTTTCTTCTCAGTAAATGAGTAGTGCATGGACACTCCGTGAGTGACAGAAAGGATAAAAAATTCAGGTTTTGCCAGTGCGCGAATCGGTCAGCTTCGATCGACCCACAGCCACTTCAGCAACAATCTCGGCTGCATGTCACACAGACGAAACCTGAAATCTCTACCATTTCCAGCTGATTTGAATAAACTACTAACCACTGCAGCGTCGGACAATACGCTACAACTACGCTACAAATACGACGAGGACGACAAAGGAGCCAAAGCCGGATTTCCCCCTTTAACAGAGAAAATCCACAGCTTTGGCTCAAGGCGCTAACTAGCCGCCGTACAAATTGATTACTTCAGTTCAGCCTTGGCGCCTGCATCTTCCAGCTTCTTCTTAGCGGCTTCAGCGTCAGCTTTCGACAGCGATTCTTTGACGGTCTTAGGAGCGCCATCAACCACGTCTTTAGCTTCTTTCAAGCCCAGACCGGTGATTTCGCGAACAGCTTTAATCACGCCAACTTTGTTCGCGCCGATTTCGGTCAGAACAACGTTGAACTCGGTTTGCTCTTCAGCAACAGCAGCAGCTGCGCCGCCGGCTGCAGGAGCCGACATTGCTGCGGCCGAAACGCCGAATTTTTCTTCGAAAGCTTTGACCAGTTCGTTCAGGTCCATTACGGACATTTCGCTAACTGCTGCCAGGATGTCGTCTTTGCTAATTGCCATTTGAAACTCCAATAATTTATTGATTCGTTAGTACATCAGATTGGTACTTGAGAAAAATCCGCCCCGGCAAGGTGTTGCCACCGCCGGGACACGGTCGCTATTAAGCGGCCGGGGCTTCTTCTGCAACTGCTTCTTCAGCAGCGGCAGGAGCGCCTTCGGATTTTTGCGCTGCCAGAGCAGCCAGACCACGTGCAAAGCCCGACACCGGAGCCAGCATAACGCCCAACAACTGCGAAATGAGGACTTCACGGCTAGGAATGCTCGCCAACGCGGTAACAGCTGCTTTATCCAGCTGCTTGCCTGCGTAGTTGCCTGCGGTGATGACCAGTTTGTCGTTGGTTTTAGCGAAGTCAGCGATGACTTTAGCTGCTGCAACGGCATCGTCCGAGATCGAGTAGATCAACGGACCGGTCATGCTGTCTGCCAGGCTGGCGAACTGCGTGCCTTCGACGGAGCGACGAGCGAGCGTATTTTTCAACACACGCAGGTACACGCCTTGAGCGCGCGCTTTGGCACGAAGTTGCGTCAAGTGAGCAACCTGGATGCCACGATATTCGGCCACGACGATAGTTTGCGCAGTTGCTACTTTTGCGGAAACTTCGGCGACGACGGCCTTTTTGTCATTCAGATTGAGACCCACGGTCAACCTCCTTAAATGATGACGGGCAAACTGCCTGCCATCGGTTCGAACAACGGCGTCCGAGGTTTAGGAGTCCAATGGACTACGAAACTTGATCGGGTACACCATCTGCGTTGGGCGGAAAATCCAATTAACCCGGCGCCTGCCTGCTGCGTCGAGCCCAACGGTCTTTGATTGTCTGGCCGGCATTGCAAGCAACACCGACCAGCCCAAAGAACTGCGCCAAGCTTTTCAGCTCGGCGACTAAATTTTTAAAACTCAGGCGGCCAGGGTGGCGTGGTCGACACGGACGCCAGCGCCCATGGTCGACGACAGCGAGACCTTGCGCAGGTAAATACCCTTGCTCGATGCCGGCTTGGCCTTGTTCAGCGCGTCGATCAGCGCACGCAGGTTCTCGACCAGCTTGTCGGACTCAAATGACCTTCTTCCAATCGTGCCGTGAATGATCCCCGC
>JBDSKP010000103.1:0-6634 GCA_039916925.1 Duganella sp. | reverse complement strand
TCGTGTCTACTACAATCGACTGACTGCCACGTTTTAAGCAAAGCAGGTTGCAGATCAGGAGAAAAGTTCGCATGAGTCAAATTGCCCCCTTGTTGGCGTTCCCTGTTCGCAAACCGCGTGTCCATCGTCAAGCGACCGAGATGAGGCTGTCACGACGCCGCCAGCAGGGGGCGATTGCCATCGTCTTCGCGCTGATGTTGGCAGTGCTGATAGGCTTCATCGGTATAACCTTGGACGTTGGTCGTGTGTATAACCGTAAGTCCGAGCTGCAGGGAATAGCGGATGTGGCGGCGGTCGCGGCGGCGCGGCAGCTCAACGGGACTTCCGCCGGAATCGACAATGCGTTGGCTCAAGCGGGGGCTGCGACGAGCCTGCTCAGATATCAATACAATCAGCTTGCCTTTACTTGGGATAACGGGGCGCTGTCATTCAGCGCCACGCCCACAGGCGGTTGGGTCGACGCGGCCACCGCGCAAAGTGCACCCGCAGGGTTGTATTATGCCCGCGTCGACACCAGCAAGTTGGCGGCGCCGATAGGAACAATCGCACTCATTTTCTTACCCGTGCTGTCCGACGCCTTCAAATCGAGCGAAGTGGCGGGCATAGCGGTCGCTGGCCGCGCGACGGCCAATGTCGCGCCCTTGGCGGTATGCGCGTTGTCCAATAACGAAGCGGCGTCGCGCGCCAATCCCGGCCCCCCCGCCAATGTCGAGTTGGTGCAGTACGGATTCAGGCGGGGCGTCGCCTATGACCTGATGCAGCTTAATCCGAACGGGACCGCAGCCGAAAATTTTGTTATCGATCCTTTCTCGCCGCCAGGCGTCGTTGGAACGATGGCCAACGTCGCACCCAACTTTGTGGGGCCTTACGTGTGCACTGGACAACTCGCGATGCCCAGGGTGTTTGGCGGAGCCATCACGGTGGCCCGGCCGTTCCCGCTGGCCTCTTTGTTTAACCAGCTCAATTCCAGGTTCGACCAATACAGTGGTTCGCTGTGCTCGTATGCGACCGCGCCGCCCGACACGAATATCAAGTCCTATGTGGCGGGCACCGCGACCCCATGGATGAGCGTTGCCCCGGCAGGGCAAGCGGCGCAATCGACCACCGCCGGCGGACAGCTTCTGACGGTGGCCGATCCGTTGCCCAGGCCGGCTGGCACCACGGCGGTAATGTACGGACCGTTGTGGACCTACGCGAGGGCCGTGCCGTATGGCTCCTACGTGGCCGGAAGCGCTGAACCCGTTGCTGGCTACACGCCGTTCGCCACCAGCGCCTGGAGCACCTTGTACGGCCCATCAGCCCCGGCGGCTGGCGTGTCTTATCCTTCTGGCGTATCGACGCCTTATAAAGCCATTTTAGGTACTAACTTCCTTTCGCCGCCTTTGGCAAACAAAGGCACCGCCAACCGACGCGTCTTGAACGTGGCCTTGCTTTCCTGCCCTGTCGCGCCGGGGGCGTTGGCCAGCGCAACCGTGCTAGCCATCGGCAAGTTTATGATGACCGTGCCCGCCACATCGACCCGGCTTTACGCGGAGTTTGGCGGGCTGGCGGCCGAATCGCTGCTTCAAGGTGCGGTGGAGTTGTATAAATGAGTCCACCGTCCCACCGCCTTGCCGCCCGCCAGCGTGGCGTCGCCGCCGTCGAGATGGCGCTGGTTTTGCCTTTGATGGTTCTGCTACTGGCTTTTCCCTTGTTTTTGGGGCGTGTGTTTTGGCACTACACGGTCATTCAGCACGCTGCGCAGCATGCTGCCCGTTATCTCTCAAAAGCGCCTGCCAGCGCGATGAGCAATTCGACCCGCGCGATCGCAGTGGCCGCTGTAGCTGATGCCATCATCGCGGAGGAACTAGCCGAGTTGGCACCCGGAACTGTCCCGTATTCGGCGCGAATCAGCTGCGATGTCGCAAATTGCGTTGGAATCACTCGGCCGGTGACCGTGCAGGTCAGCATTCAGGTTTTGATGGAGAGTTCCTTCTTTCCTGCATATATGTCAATGTCAATTCCGTTGACAGTCTCCATCACCTATCCGTTCACGGGGATGTAGTGTCATGTTCTCTCATATGAAAAAGGGTTGCCGTTGTGCGGGCTCAGTAACCGCCGAGTTCGCGATCGTGATCGTTTTCTTCGTAATGATGGTTTGCGGTGTGATCGAATTTGCGCGAATACTGTACATGTTCAATGCAATGCAGATGGTAACGCAGCGTGCGGCAACCTTGGCCGCCAACGCCGATTTTAGCGATGCCGCTGCCATGAGCGCGGTGCGCCAGCAAGCTGTTTTCCGGAGCTCGCCTGGCGGCCTGGTATTGGGAGCGCCCGTGACAGACGCGCACGTCCGCATTCGTTACTTATCTCTTGGCGGTGCCAGTGGTAGCAATTTAATAGAGATACCGACCGCGGGATTGCCCGCTTGCGCGGCGAACAATCGAGTCACGTGTATGCAAGATGCCCATGGCGCCAGCTGCATACGGATGGTGCGCGTGCAGATTTGCGACCCGGCGGATACGTCTCAATGTCTTGGCGTCAAATACCAGGCATTGTTCTCATTGGTTGGTCTTTCGTTTGATCTTCCCAAGGCCACAGCCATAGTACCCGCAGAGAGTCTTGGCGTATCGTCCGGCGAGCCGCCCTGTCCTTGAGTGGTGGCAGAGTTTGGCAATACATAGGGATAGGGGCAATAGGTTCTCCTTGGTGTTTAATGAGGAGGGCCGCTTTGTTGGCCTGTCGTGCCGGCGATGCGCAACGAGGCGCCATATACTGGGCAGGCACCCCTGGACGTGGCCGTGCTCGGCGCCGCCAGCGAAATATGGGTTCTACGGCGCCGGCTCCCGCGCCACCTTTTCGAATACTTCGCGGAATGCCTTGGGCGTGCATTGGTATTCATCCTTGAAGAGCTTACTGAAATACGAGCAATTATTGTAGCCGACCGAATGGGCGATTTCCGCAATACTAGCGCTGGTGTTCTCCACCAACAGGCGCGATGCTTCGGTCAACCTGAGCTTGTTCAGGTAAGCGATAAAGGTGTAACCCATTTCCGCCTTTAGTATGTCGTTGACCTTAGTGCGGTTGACGCCGGTTGCAGACGCCACGGTTTCCAGATCCAGTTCCGACTCCGCATAACGCGTCGCCAGTAATCTCAAAAGGGTGGATTTTTCCCTTTCCCGGTGCGGCTCCAGCGCCAGCTCCTGGTACGCCACCAGCGGCAGGTCTTTTTGCATCCGCGCCTGCAGGTCGTTGGCCAAGGCCGCCGCATACTGCTTGACGAACCAGCATCCGAAACCAGCCCAGGCCAGCGCCAGGAACGCGGCGAGAAAATACAGGGAGCCGTATGTCCGCTCGTGCATTTCGATGTTTGCGATTTCGATGCGCGACGGGGTGCCGACGGGACTGGCACTGCTGGAACCGACTTCGAACTGCGCAACCTTGTTCAGCGCGTAACCCAGGTCTGATGGGTCGAGTTTGTTCGTATCGACCCACCATTGCGGAATGGTCAAATGGGCCAGATCGAGTTCGGCCCGGACGCCGTCCTGGTTGCAGTTGATGTGGGCCGATGGCGCGCGGTAGGTCAGCAGGTCGTCCGGTTTGGACACCTTGTCATCGAAGGTGCTCAGGCCGACCCGGATGGTAGCGGCGGGGAAGCAGCGCGCCTCGAAACTGATCTTGCCGAATCTTGACCAGTCCAGCAATGCCGGTTTGCCGGTGCGGTCCGTGAAGAACAGGGCGGTCGATACATTGGGGTGGGGATTGGTGTCCGACAGGACGAATTCCATGATCAGGCGAGCGACATCGACTTTCGAGTTCAGCTTGGTGGTCGCGTCGTTGCCGTTGGCCTTGAGTAGCCGCCAGGAGAAATCTTTTTGCCCAAACAAGGGGACGCGGTGATAGCTGAGGCTGACGCACGGATACCCGATCAGTATGCTCACGCCGAGAAGCAGGACCAGTCGAACCAGTGCTTTTGAATATAACGTGTGCATAAATAAAAGTTGATGGCCGATAACCGAGCCGCCGCATGCCGGTGAGACGGCAGTCGTCAGGCCTCGCAATGTACAGTAAGTCATGACGTCTGTCACTGTTGCACATTTTGGACGGATGTCCAGCGTTCGACTCGGCCGCCACCTGTGCGCCCGGCGGCCACGCCGCATCCGCTGCGCGTCGGCTGTAAGGAAATACAGGATGAATGCGATTATTTGCACGCTTCTAATGTCTCCGCGATTTGCGCTGTTTTGGCGCTTACCTTCCCCGTATCCCAATGATTACAATCGGTCGAGCGGTCTTTTGTCTTTTACATAAGACGGACATCTAATGTGCCGCACATTCTTATTATTCCTGGAGATTGAATATGAACAAAAAGAAAATCATCGCCCTCACCAGCGTGCTGGCTGCGCTGGTGGGCGGCTGCGGTGGCGGCAGCGAGGGCAGCGGATCCGCAGCGCCATCGCTGCTCGCCTCGGTGACGATCGGCGGTACGGCCAAGCCGGCGGCGCCGGCCCGATGGGCCAACGTGAAGTTCGGCGGCGGCGGTTACGTGCCTGGCCTGATCTTCCATCCGACCAGCCCGGACGTGCTGTACGCGCGCACCGACAACGGCGGCGCCTACCGCTGGGACGCCGCCCACGCGGCCTGGGTACCGATCACCGACGGCTTCGGCGCCGCCGAATCCTTCTACCACGGCTCCGAGACCATGGCGCTCGATCCGAACGACGACCGGCTTGTCTACATGGGCACTGGCGGGTCCCTGTCGGACCAGCCCGACGGACGGCTGTACATTTCCACCGACCGCGGCGACAACTGGACCCATGTCAACCTGCCGTTTTCGGCGAGCAATGGCCAGGGCCGCGCCGTAGGCGAACGCATGATGGTGGACCCCAACAATCCGGCGATCCTGTTCTACGGCTCGCGCACGACCGGCCTGTGGAAGAGCGCCGACCGCGGCCAGACCTGGCAGCAGGTGCGATCGCTGACGACCTTCAAGATGACCAAGGAACAAATCGACGCCGCCCCCTGGCGCAGCGTGGTCGGTTTCGAGCAGGTGATCTTCGACACCTCGACGAAGGGCACCGGCAACGCCACCCAGACCATCTACACGGCCGTCGCGCCGGACTATGCCGCCGTGGCGGGGCTGGCCTACAGCATGTACAAGACCACCGACGGCGGCGCTACCTGGACCGGCATCGCCACCCCGGTGACGGGCTTCTACATCCCCCACATGGTGCGCGCCAAGGACGGCATGATGTACGTCGCCTTCACGAAGGGCTCTGGCCCCGGTTCCCCCGGTCCGTCCTCGCTGTACAAATTCGATGGCAGCAATTGGACCCTGCTGAAGAAGTATGACCCCGACCAATGGAACAACGCCTTCGGCATGGGTGGCCTGTCGGTGTCCGGCACCGGCGCCACCACCCGCATCGCGCTCGGTGTGACCGATTCCTGGGGCAACTGGGACGGCCAGCCGGTGGTGCAGCTGTCCGATGACGCCGGCGTCACCTGGCGCGAGATTTCCGCCATGGCCCCGCATGGCGGCGACACGGACGGCTGGTCGGGCTGGGTCGACGACGTCGAGATCGACCCGAACAATCCCGAACGCGTGCTGCATGTACATGGCGGCGGCGTGTGGGAAACCAGGAATGCCTCGGCGGCCAAGCCAAGCTGGACCAACCTCACCGTCGGCATGGAACAAACCGCGACGCTGGCCCTGATGGCGCCACCGCCGGGCGCGAACTACCAATTGCTCAACAGTTCGGGCGATATCGGCATGGTCGTCCATACGGAACTCACCAAGGCCCCGACGCGCGGTCCGAAGGGCTGGTTCAGCAACAGCAACAGCTCCGACATGGCCTGGTCCAATCCGGCTTACATCGCGACGATCGGCACCACCACCTGGGACCACCCCAACGTCGCCGGCGCCTACTCCACCGATTCAGGCCTGACCTGGACCGCCTTCGCCGCCAACCACCCCGACGGCATGGCCCACCAGGGCGGTGACTCGACGCTGGCGGTCACCAAGCCGGGCCACATCGTCTGGGCGCCATCCGATTCCGTGCCGGCCTACACCACCGACAGCGGGGCGCGCTGGACCTACACCAATCTGCCGGCCGTGGAACCGGGCACAAGCTACCGCCTGGCGGCCGACCGCAAGAATCCGAACCGCGTGTATGCGTACCAGGGTGGCGGCGGCTGGTGGCGCTCGGCGCCGTTGTTCTACTATTCGACCGACGGCGGCCATACCTTTACCCTCAGCAGCCAGTTCTCCACCTTGGGCCCGCGTCCCGAGTTTATCTCGAACACCTCGCTGGCCGTCAATGCCAACGCGGAGGGCGACGTGTGGTTGGCCGACTCGCACAGCATCTTCCACTCGCTCGATGGCGGCGCCACCTGGACCAAACTGAGCGTGACGGAGTCGATCTGGGGTGATCACCCGACCTGGTCATGGCCCGTTGTGTATGGCGCCACCTCCATCGCGCTGGGCAAGGCTCCGGCCGGAGCGAGCTACTCGGCCTCGGTGTATCTGGTCGGTGTGATCAACGGCGTGTGGGGCGTGCACCGTTCCGACGACGGCGGCACCACCTGGCGGCGCTTCAACGACGACAAGCACCAGTTCGGCGGTATCGGCACCCTGGCGGCCGATCAGACGGTGCCTGGC
>JBDSKP010000102.1:0-2240 GCA_039916925.1 Duganella sp. | reverse complement strand
CGGCGGAAGTGATTAGGGCAATGGGATCGGATAAGACCGAACGTCGTAATCCGCCATGAGCCGCTGACGGAGCTTGGCGGATTACGCTACCGCTAATCCGCCCTACGTGATTTAGATAAGGCGGCTGCGACGGAAACATGATAACCGGCCTGCTTACAAGCATCACGCGGCGTGCTATCCTGACTTTATATCCCTTCAGAATCCCCTTGTCATGTCGCTGCGCATGCACATGTTTCCTGTTCTGGCGGCGCTGCTGATGGCGGCGAGCCAACCGGCGCGCGCCCAGCCGCCCGCCATGTACGTGTACGATGTGGCGCCCCTGTTTTATCGCGACCATGGCGTGCCGCGCGGCGTGCTGTACGAGATGATGCTGGATTTGCGCAGCCGCATCGGTCATATCGGCCCGGTCATCCCGGTGCCACTGCGCCGCGAACTGGTGTTGCTGAACGATACACCGGGTTCGGTTGGTACGCTGGCGCGCTCGCCGTTGCAGGAAAACCGGTACCGCTGGCTGTGCAAGTTGTGGGAAGACCGCATCTTGCTCGTGGCCAGCGAGGCGACCGATGTCGGCATCGCCACGGTCGAGGAGGCGCGGACGTTGCGGATGGGCGTGGTGATGGGCAGCCCGTCGGAGGAACTGGCCCGCGCCCTGGGCTTCACGCGCCTGGAACCGGCGGTCAGTTCGGCCGCCAATGCGGGCAAGCTTGCCAGGGGACGCATCGATGTGTGGATGGTGGCGCAGAGTATCGCCGAGCACGAGCAGCGCCAGTTGGGCTCCGCCGCGCTGCGGCTGCGCCTGGGCGTGGTGCTGCAGCCGGTCCACGTTTATCTGGCGGGCGGGCGCGGCATGGACGGCGCCAGCGCCGCCAAGTGGGAAAAAGCATGCGCCGCCATGCAAAAAGACGGCACGCATGCACGCATCCTGCAGCAATACGGTTATCGGGGCCTGGCGTCCGAGTGAGCCGTTAGCCGGCGATCATCCGGGTAGCGATCCTGGGCGCTGCCGCGGAACGCATGGTAACCCAGTTGCGGTATGATCGTTTCTCCAACATATTGCTGCCAGGACGACCATGCCGACCCCCATCACGATCGCGAAGAACGATTCCCTTTCACTGGACATGCTGTCCAACCTGGTCAACCGCCATGGCCGCATCACCGGCGCCACCGGCACCGGCAAGACCGTTACCTTGCAGAAGATCGCGCAGTCGCTGTCCGAGATCGGCGTGCCGGTGTTCATGGCCGACGTCAAGGGCGACCTGTCCGGCATTGCCAAGGCCGGTGCGCTGAGCGAGAAGATGGCCGCCCGCCTCAGCGCCCTCAAGCTGGAGGCGCCGCAATGGGCCGGCTGCCCGGTCACCTTCTGGGACGTGTTCGGCGAGCAGGGCCACCCGGTGCGCGCCACCGTGTCCGACCTCGGCCCGCTGCTGCTGGCGCGCATGCTCAACCTGAACGATACGCAGGAGGGCGTGCTGCAGCTGGTGTTCCGCATCGCCGACGACAACGGCCTGCTGCTGCTCGACACCAAGGACCTGCGCGCCATGCTGCAGCACGTCGGCGACAACGCGGCCGACTTCAAGACCAGTTACGGCAACATCAGCGCGGCCAGCGTCGGCGCCATCCAGCGCGGCCTGATCGCCATCGAGGAGCAGGGCGGCGACCAGTTCTTCGGCGAGCCGATGCTCAATATCGATGACCTGCTGCAGACCGACGCCAACGGCAAGGGCGTCATCAACATCCTCAGCGCCGACAAGCTGATGAACGCGCCGCGCCTGTACGCGGTGTTCCTGCTGTGGATGCTGTCCGAGCTGTTCGAGCACTTGCCCGAGGTGGGCGACCTCGATAAACCGAAGCTGGTGTTCTTCTTCGACGAGGCGCACCTGTTGTTCACCGACGCGCCCAAGGCCCTGCTGCAAAAGATAGAGCAGGTGGTGCGGCTGATCCGTTCCAAGGGCGTCGGCGTGTTCTTCGTGACGCAAAATCCGATCGACATCCCGGACACGGTGCTGGGCCAGCTGGGCAACCGCGTCCAGCACGCGCTGCGCGCCTACACGCCGCGCGACCAGAAGGCCGTCAAGGCCGCCGCCGAGACGTTCCGCCCGAATCCGTCGCTGGACGTGTCGCAGGTGATCACCGAACTGGGCGTGGGCGAGGCGCTGGTGTCCTTCCTCGACGACAAGGGCCGCCCGGGCGTGGTCGAACGCGCGTTCATCTTGCCGCCGCCATCCCAGATCGGGCCCATC
>JBDSKP010000101.1:0-7610 GCA_039916925.1 Duganella sp. | reverse complement strand
CCGAGCAGCAGGAATTGCTGCTGCGCCTGTTCAAGCTGCTGCTGGAAAACGTCAGCGAGCTGCTCGACGACGACAGCTGGCTGCGCGGCCAGATCGAATCGGTGCAGAACCTGATCGCCGGCCCGCTCGACGTGCGCGCGCTCGAGGACGCCACGCGCAGCCTCAAGGAGGTCATCTACAAACAGGGCCAGCTCAAGCACAGCCTGTCGGACGTCAAGCTCACCGTCAAGAACATGATGATGACCTTCATCGACCGCCTCGGCCAGGTCGCCGCCTCGACCGGCGACTTCCACGAGAAGATCGGCGGCTATTCGGAAAAGATCAGCAAGGCCGACAATATCTCCGAGCTCAACAGCATCCTCGACGAGGTGCTCAAGGAAACCCGGCTGGTGCAAAGCGAGGCGCTCAAGGCGCGCGACAAGATGGTGCTGGCGCGCCAGGAGGTGCAGGACGCCGAGACGCGCATCCACGCGCTCGAGGCCAAGCTGCAGCATTTAAGCGAGCTGGTGCGTGAAGACCAGCTGACCGGCAGCCTCAACCGCCGGGGCCTGGACGACGTGTTCGAGCGCGAGACCGCGCGCGCCGACCGCCGCGGCACGCCGCTGTGCATCGCCATCCTCGACCTGGACGATTTCAAAAAGCTCAACGACACCTACGGCCACATCGCCGGCGACGCCGCCCTCAAGCACCTGGTCAAGATCGTCAAGGACACGTTGCGCTCGATGGACGTGATCGCCCGCTTCGGCGGCGAGGAATTCCTGATCCTGATGCCGGAGACCTCGGTCGAGGCGGCCGCGACGACGATGACGCGGCTGCAGCGCGAGCTGACCAAGCACTTCTTCCTGCATGATAACGAGAAGGTGTTGATCACGTTCTCGGCCGGGGTGGCGTTGCGCCGCCCCAACGAGGAGCAGACCGACCTGGTCAAGCGCGCCGACAAGGCGATGTACACTGCCAAGCAAACCGGCAAGAACCGGGTGGTGATCGCCGAATAGTGTCGAAACGGCCATGAACGGGCGCCGCCGCCCGTCGTTGCACCCCCAGCCCGGCCGCCGCCGGGCTTTTTTTTGACCCGCACGGCCAAGCGGGGTCGTACCCCGAGGGGTACGACCCCTAAGCCACAGCGCACGCGTGGCGGCAAAAGCATGCGGGTTGACAGCCAAATCGGCCTCCGGCGAAGTTTTTCCAAAGAAAAACAGCGTGAAAAATAATTATTTTGGCCCTAAAGATTCCGGTTTGGCGGTCGTTTAAGCGGGCACATGGTGGGAACTTGAGGGTGGGACACCGGCATTTAGTACTGTTTCCCACCCTAAATTTTCCCACAGGGCAACCGTTAATCATTACAACAGCGGTTTGATTGTCCCGGAACGCGGGGACAGACCAAAGTGAAATGAGCAACTAGCCCAAATCGTAGTAATCTGGAGAATCATCATGGCACAAGTCATCAATAGCAACATCGCATCGCTGAATTCGCAACGTAACCTGAGCACCTCGCAAAGTTCCCTGTCGACCTCGCTGCAGCGTTTGTCTTCCGGCATGCGTATCAACAGCGCCAAAGACGACGCCGCCGGTCTGGCCATTTCCGAGCGCTTCACGTCGCAGATTCGCGGTAACCAACAGGCTGCGCGTAACGCCAACGACGGTATCTCGCTGGCTCAAACGGCCGAAGGTGGCTTGAGCACCGCTGGCGACCTGCTGCAACGTATCCGCGAACTGGCAGTCCAGTCCGCCAACGGCACCAACTCCGATTCGGACCGCGCATCGATCCAAAACGAGGTGTCCTCCCTGTCGAAGGAACTGGACCGCGTCGCCAACACCACCCAGTTCAACGGCCAGAACGTGCTGGACGGTTCGCTGACGTCGTCGCAATTCCAGGTCGGCGCCAACTCCAACCAGACCATCAACGTCGGCGTGCAATCGGCCAAGGCCAGCGACATCGGCAACAACACCATCAAGCCGACCGTCGCCGCCGGTATGCAGTCGCAAGTTGGCGCCGCCGGCGGTGCCAACCTCGACACCGATGCCCTGAACACCGTGACCGCCGCCGAAACGCTGACCATCAGCTCGGCCGGCGGCAAGTCGACCACCGTGTTCGGCGCCATCAACGATAGCGCCAAGGCGATCGCCAGCAAAGTCAATGCCGTCAGCAGCAAGAGCGCGGTGACGGCCCAGGCCTCGACCCAGGCGACGCTGTCGGGTATCGTCGACGGCGCGGTCAACTTCCAATTGCGCGGTGCCAACTCGATCGCCAACGACGCCAACTCGAAAGCGGTCACCATCACCGCCAAAGTGGTCGGCGGCGACCTGTCGGCCCTGGCGCAAGCGATCAACGCGCAGACCGGCACGACCAACGTCACGGCCAGCATCAAGATCGACAACAGCACCGGCGCCAAGGAATTGCAGCTCAACGACAACGCCGGCAACGACATCCAGATCGCCGCCCAGACCGGCGACGCGGCACTGAGCGGTGGCGCCTCGATCCGCGGCGCCGACATCGGCGGCGTGGCCGGCTCGGGCACCAAGGCGGCGATCGCGGTCGGCGGCGCCCTCGCCGTCGGCGGCCAGGTCAGCTTCTCGTCGGACGCCGGTTTCTCGATCGACACCGTCGGCGGCACCACCATCACCGGCGCGGCCAACGTTGGTAGCGATCTGAAATCGGTCTCCAAGCTCGACGTGAGCACCGTGGCTGGTTCGAACGACGCGCTGCTGACCATCGACGCGGCACTGAACCAGATCAACAGCAACCGCGCGGCGCTCGGTGCGATCCAGAACCGTTTCGCTTCGACCATCGCCAACCTGAACACGACGACGGAAAACTTGTCCGCTTCGCGTAGCCGGATTCAGGATACCGACTTCGCCGCGGAAACCGCGTCGCTGACCCGCGGCCAGATTCTGCAACAGGCCGGTACGGCGATGCTGGCCCAGGCCAACTCGCTGCCGAACGGCGTGCTGTCGCTGCTGCGCGGTTAAGATCCGGGGATGGGTTGACGTCGTACCGTCGCTCTGACTAGGTTCCCCGGCTGATTTTCGTCAGCCGGGGATTTTTCGTAAAGGAAAGCATCATGACTATCGATACCATAGGCTCCGCCGCCCCGGCCCGCCCGGCCGATCGCGCGGCCGTCAACGGTGATGCGGCAGCGACGCCGGGCGCGCCCCGGGCACCGGCCACCGCCGTCGAAACGGCCGCCGCCGTCAAGGCGCCGGCCAGTGTGCCGACCTCGGAGCAGCTCAAAGAGGCCGTGTCCCGGCTCAACAAGGCCTCCCAGGACAAGTCGCAGGGGCTGGAGTTCTCGATCGATGACGACAGCAAGCGCACCGTCGTCAAGGTGATCGACCAGACGACCAAGGAAGTGCTGCGCCAGATCCCGACGCCCGAAGCGCTGGAAATCGCCAAAGCGCTGGAGTCGAAATCCAGCCAAGCCGGTTTGCTGATCCAACAAACCGCATGAAGCGGCCGCGCCCCGCGCGCGCCGCTTTTTCTTCTTTTCAGGCATGCTTTTCATCAGCGATGCCGCCAGCGCGCCCGCTCCGGCGGCGCCCACCACCACGGCTGTGCCACCTGTTTTTCCGCTTTGCCCGAACAGGCCGGTAATCTCCCCTCTCAAGTCCGGTTTGATTCTGCCGATATTGTCTTATATTATTGCTTTACTTAGGAGTGCAACGTGGGCATCTCATCACCCGGCATCGGTTCTGGCCTCAACGTCAACGATATCGTCAGCAAGCTGATGGTCGCCGAATCGGCCCCGCTGGCCCAATTCGACAAGAAGTCGGCCAGTTATATGGCGCAGGTGTCGGCGTTCGGCAACCTGTCAAGCGCGCTCGGTTCGTTCCAGTCCTCGCTGTCGGGCCTGACATCGCTGAGCGGTTTCCAGACCATGTCGACGACGCCCGGCGACGCCTCCATTTTCACCGCCAACGCCACCAGCGACGCCAAACCGGGCAGCTACCGGGTCAACGTCACCCAGATCGCCCAGGCGCAAACCCTGGCCTCGGGCGGCTACAAGTCGATCACCGCCGCCATCGGCCTGGGCGCCAAGACCACCATTAACTTCTCGCTCGGCACCGTCAACGGCGGCAGCTTCGGCGTCGCCGGCGGCGCGCTCGGCGCCAGCCTGCACACCGGCGGCCTCACGCCGGGCGCGCTGAGCATCAACGGCACGGCCATCGCCACCGACGGCACCACCCGCAGCGCGCGCCTGCTGGCCGACGCCATCAACGCCAAGAGCACCACCACCGGCGTGTCGGCCAAGGCCGCCGCCACCGTCACCAGCGCCACCCTGTTCGGCGCCGCCGGCGCGTCGAGCTTCGGCAATGTCGACACCAGCGGCGGCGGCACCTATTCGCTATCGGTGGGCGGCGTGGAAATCGCCGTCCAGGCCGACGGCGTGGCCGGCGGCAGCGGCGTGACGGCCGCCTCAATCGACGCCGCCCTGACCGGCAACACGGCCACGGCGCGCGCGCTGGCCGACGCCAACATCACCTACACCGGCAGCGCCGCCGACGGCACCTTGCAATTCACCAACGCCGACGGCAGCAACATCGCCATCGCCGAAGCCGTCTCCGGCTCGGTCACGGGCGGCATCGGCAACAGCGGCGCGGCCAACATCGGCTCGAGCACCACGGCGGTGGCGTCGATCTCGCTGGTCTCGGCCGATGGCAGCCCGATCAAAATCGGCGGCACCGACCCGGCCGCCGCCGGCCTGACCGCCGGCACCGGCGGCGCCTACCTGGGCGCCACCTTCGCGGCCGACTCCGAACGCACCAGCGGCAACATCGTCATCGACAGCAGCAACAATTCGCTGTCGGGCATCATGGACGCCATTAACAAAGGCAATTTCGGCGTCACCGCCAGCATCGTCTCGGACGGCACCACCGGCACCAACGCCACGCCGAACCGCCTGATCCTGACATCGACGGCCACCGGCCAAAATTCGACCATGAAGATCACGCTGGCCGGCACCGGCGGCAACCCGGCCGATCCGGCGCTGGCGGGCCTGCTGGCCTACGATCCGGGCGGCGTCCAGAGCCTGAGCCAAAAAGCGGCCGCCTCCGACACCAAGGCCACCGTCAATGGCATTGACGTCACCAGTTCCAGCCTCGGCATCTCGGGCGCGATCACCGGCGTGACCATCAACACGCTCAAGGTCGGTTCGTCGACCCTGACGGTGTCCAAGGACACGACGGCGCTGACCGCCTCGGTCAACGGTTTCGTCAAGGCGTACAACGAGCTCAACACCCAGATGACCGCGCTCGGCGGGTATGACGCCGACACCAAGACCGGCGGCCCGCTGCTCGGCGACCCGACTCTGCGCACGCTGCAGTCGTCGATCCGCGCGCAGATGTCCGGCGCCATCACCGGACTGCAGGGGACCAGCCTGACAAACCTGTCGCAGATCGGCATCTCGTTCCAGAAGGACGGCACGCTCACACTGGACAGTTCGAAGCTCCAAAAGGCCATCGACAACAACTATAACGACATCGCCGGCTTGTTCGCGGCGGTCGGGCGCAGCACCGATCCCGATGTGAAATTCGTCAGTTCCGGCGCCAAGACCAAGGCCGGCGACTATGCGGTCAATATCACGCAACTCGCCACCAAGGGTGCCTTGCAAGGCACC
Organism: Duganella sp.; assembly: GCA_039916925.1. Taxonomy (GTDB): domain Bacteria; phylum Pseudomonadota; class Gammaproteobacteria; order Burkholderiales; family Burkholderiaceae_D; genus Rugamonas. Next base: position 1,995 of record JBDSKP010000101.1, on the reverse strand, counting down.
ACCGTGCTGCCGACCGAAACGACGATCGACGCCGGCACCACCTGGACCATCACGCTTAACGATACCGTGCCGGCCTCGCTGGCCAACACGCAAACGGTGACCATTCCGGCCGGCAACTACAATCCCAGCCAGTTGGCCACCATGCTGCAATCGTCGATCAACGGCGTAAGCCAGTTCAGCACGGCCGGCGCGACCGTCACGGCCACGGTCGGCGACGACGGCAAGCTCAAGCTCGAATCGACGCGCTATGGCGCCAAGTCGAACATCACGGTGTCGAGCGCCACCGGCAGCCCCGTTTCCACCGTGTTCGGCGGCGGCACCTCGGTCGGCGGCGTCGACGTGGCCGGCACCATCGGCGGCTACACGGCCACCGGCGACGGGCAGACGCTCACCGGCGCCGCCGGCGCGCCGGTCGACGGCCTGAAGCTGACGATCGCCGGCGACTCCACCGGCTCGCGCGGCACCTTCGGTTTTTCCCAGGGTTACGCCTACCAGCTCAACACCCTGGCGGCCGGTTATCTGGGCACGCAAGGCGCGCTGTCCAGTCGCACCACCGGCCTGAACAAAACGGTGGCCGACATCACCAAGCAGCGCGACGCCTTCAGCGCGCGCCTGGTCGATATCGAGGCGCGCTACCGCAAACAGTATTCGTCGCTCGACACGCTGATCGCCAGCATGAACACGACGACCTCATTTTTGACGCAACAATTAGCGGCCTTGTCGGCGAACCGCTAACACGACCCTCTTCACAGGAGACAGAATATGTTCGGATCTCGACAAACTGGCGTGCATGCCTATGCCAAGGTCGGCATGGAAACAGGCGTTGTGGCCGCCAGCCCCCACAAGCTGATCGTCATGCTGTTCGACGGCGCGCTGGTCGCGCTGAACGCGGCGCTGGGCGGCATGCGCAGTGGCAATATCGCCGAGAAAGGCAAATCGATCTCCAAGGCCATCATGATCATCGACAGCGGCCTGCGCGCCGCGCTCGATAAAAAAGCCGGCGGCGAGATCGCCGAGGGCCTCGACGCGCTGTACGAATACATGAGCGGTCGCCTCTTGACGGCCAACATCAACAACGACCCGGCCATCCTGGAGGAGGTGCAGCGCCTGCTGATCGAGTTGCGCGACGCCTGGAACGCCATCGCCGACACCCCCGCCGTGACCGGCATGACACAACCCAACCTCGCGAGCGCCTGATCCATGATGACGAGCCAAGAAATTTTATCCGTGTACGCCGCCATGGCGGCCCTGACCGAACAGATGGTGCAGGCCGCCACCCGCAGCGACTGGGACATGCTGGTGCTGCTCGAGGAGCGCGTGGCCGTCCACGTGCAGTCGCTGCGCGAGCAGGAGGCGCCGCAGCCGATGCGCGGCGCCGAGCGCGAACGCAAGATCGAACTGATACGCCAGATGCTCAACGCCGACCGCCAGATCCGCGACCTGACGATGCCGTGGATGGAACAGCTGTCCAAACTGATCAACTCGACCGGCACCGAACGGCGCGTGGTTAACGCCTACGGCAGCGTTTAAAGCGGGCCGGCGTCATGCTGCCGCGCTTTGACGCCGCCGTCCTGCCGGTCCGGCCGGCCGATGGCGTCGGCGCCGGCGCCGCCGTCGGCGACGAACGCCAGGTCGCCCTTCAGCGTGTGCTGCAGGGCATGGTCGGCAAGTCGGTGACGGCCGAGGTCATGTCCCGCTTCAACGACGGCAGCTCGCTGGTCAAGGTGGCCGACAACGCGGTGCGGATGATGTTGCCGCCCACCGTCAACGTCGGCGACCAGGTGTCGCTGACCGTGTTGACCGCCTCGCCGCGGCCGACCTTCCAGCTCGGCACCGGCGCCCCCGGCGCCTCCACCACCCTGGTCTACTCCGAAAGCGCCGCCGCCGACGGCGAGGCGCTGTATTCGCCGCCGTCGCTGCCGTCGCAGCAGGCGTCCGTCCCGCCGGGCCGCGCGCCGGCCGCCGCCGTGCCCGGCCAGCCCGCCGACGCGGCGC
>JBDSKP010000100.1:0-3691 GCA_039916925.1 Duganella sp. | reverse complement strand
AGCGACAGCAGCACCGATTCGGCCATGAACTGCGTCAGCAGCCGGCGCGTGGTGGCGCCGAGCACGCGCCGCATGGCGATCTCGCGCTGGCGGCGCCGCGTGCGCATCGTCGCCAGGGTGACGTAGTTGACCACCGCCAGGCCCAGGATCAGCAGGCCGGCGGCGCCCATCGCCAGCACCAGGCGCATGTCGCCGCGCGGGCCGGTGCCCATGGTGTTGGCGACGGTGCGGTCGAAGTAGGCGTCGGCCAGCGGACCGAGGCCGATATCGACCATCTTGCGTCCGCCCAGCGCGGCCTTCATCTCCGGCGTGGCCATGCTTTGCCATGGCGCTTGGTCGATCACCTGCTGCAGCGTTTTTTGCAGCGCTTGCGGGGCGACGCCGGCGCCGGTCTTGACGTAGATCCGCCCTTCGATCCCCATCCAGTTCGATAGCGCGCGCTGGCGCTCCTGGTCCGGCCACAGTGCGCTGCCGATGCCGACCATCGCGCCGAACTGCAAGGTGCTGTTGCCGGGGCGGTCGTCCAGCACCGCGCGCACTTGCAAGGTCTGGCCGTCGATTTCCACGGTGCGACCCAGGGCGCCGGTGGTGCCGAACAGGCGCAACGCGGTTTGCCGCGTCACCGCCAGCCCGTCCGGCATGGTCAGCGCCTGCGCCAGATCGCCGTCCCGCGCCCGCAGGCCGGCGATGCGCTCGAACGCCGGATCGACGACGGTGACCTCCAGTTCTTGCGGCCTGCCGGCGAGCCTTGCCATGGTCTTGCGCGGCCACCACACGCTGGCCTCCAGCGGCAGGCCGCTGCGCAGCGCCACCTCGCGCAGCGCGAACGGCGTGTACTCCATCCATTGCGGCTGCGGGATGAAGTTGAGCCGGTGTTTGATCACATAAACGCGTTCGCGCTCCGGCACGTCGCGGTCGTAGCTGAACGAGTAGTACACAAACCCCAGCAGCAGGAAGCAGACGGCGAAGCCGGTCGCCAGTCCCAGCAGCTCGACGGTCGATTGGAACGGTTGGCGGACCAGCAGCCGCCAGCCGACGCGAAAGTCACTTAGCCTCATTGCATCTCCTTTTATTTAGTCTCGTAGCGCGATCGCGGGCGACATGCGCAACGCCGTCGCCGTGTGTCGCGTGGTTGCCAGCAGCGCCACCAGCGCCGCCATCGCCAGCGCCGCCGCCAGCGTCCAAAAGCCGATCGGCGCGCGGTCGGTGTAGCTGGCCAGGTAGCGCTCGATCGCAACCGCCGCCAGCGGCAGCCCGATGAGCGCCCCGGCGCCAACCAGCGATGAAAACTCGCGCCCCATCATCAGCGCGATATCGATCCGCCGCGCGCCGTGCAGCTTGCGCATGACGATCTCGCGCCGGCTGCGCTGCACGCTGTAGGCCGATAGCACGTAGATGCCGAAGGCCGCCAGCGCGATCGCCACCACGCTGGTGCAGGCGAGGATGCGGGTCAGACGCGCGTCGGTGGCGTAGCCCTCGGCCAGTACCGCCTCCTGCGGCCCGATTTCCATGATGTCGTTGGGGAAGCTGCGGCGCCACACCGGCTCGATGGCGCCGTACGCGTCCGCCATGGGGGCGGTGGTACGGATCGACAGCACGCTCGCCGGCCGGATGCCGTAGATGACCGCCTTGGTCAGCTGCCGCAGTCCCTGGAAGCGGATATCCGGGGCGATGCCGTTGATTTGCTGGCCGCCAGGCAGCGTTTTTCCCACCGCCTCCTGCGGCACCGCGTAACCCAGGGCCAGCGCGGCGGCCTGGTTCAGCACCACGCCGCCCAAGTTCCTGGTGTCGTTCGGATCGTGGGCGGGGTTGAACAGCCGCCCGTACAGCGCGCGCACGCGGTGCACCTCGAACCAGTTCGGCGACACGTACTTGGCCTCCATCGGAACCTCCCTGCCATCCTTGGCCGTGATGATGTTGACAAGTTTGCGGCCGTCGCGTCCCACCGCCTCTGAAATCGCGGCCACCGCCTCCACGCCGGGCACGCGACGCAGTTGCTCGATAAAGGCGTTGGCGGTCGGCGTGCCTTCGGTGTTGTCGGGAAGCGCGAGCACGATCAGGTTGGCGGTGTCGAAGCCGGGGGAGGCGTGGCTGGCGAACCAGGTTTGCCAGCTGACCGCGAGCGCGGTGGCGGTCAGCGCCATCGCGCTGGAAAACTGCAGCACGGTGAGCGCGCGGCGCACCCACAGCCCGGCGGCGTTCTCGCTGTTGCCGCGCCCCGCCAGCGACGCCGCCGGTGACGAATAGCGCGCGATCCAGGCAGGGTAGGCGCCGGCGCAGACGCCGGTGACAATGGCGAACACCAGCGCGAGCGCGCAGCGCGGCGGCGTGAACATGCCGTCCAGCGGGCGGTTCACCAGGTCGGAGAACACAGGCAGCAGCAGCCATGCCAATATCAATCCCGCGCTCGCCGCGATCACCGCCGTCAGCACCGCCTCGCTAAGGAATTGACGCACCAGCCGCGCCGAGCTGGCGCCCAGCAGCTTGCGCAGGCCGATTTCGCGTTGGCGGCGCAGCGTGCGCACGGTGGCCAGGTTGACGTAGTTGATCGCCGCCAGCAGCAGGATCAGCAAGCCGCCGGCCGCCATGCCGAACACGGTGGCGCGCCGGCCGTGGCGTTGCCCCGCGCGGCTGTTGACCAGATCCTCGTCGAAGTAGGCGTCGCGCAGCGGCAGCAGCTTGATGTCCGAGACGTTGCGGCCGTTGAGCGCGCGCCCCATGCCGCTGGCCTTGACACGCTGGTTCATCGGCGATTTTTCGGTCGCGTGCTGCAGCAGGGCGCGCACCTGCAGCACGTTGTCGTCGACGCCGACGCGTTGGCCGATCGCCGGGGCTTCGCCGAACAGCTTGCGCGCTGCCGTTTTGGTCAGCGCCATGCCGTCGGGCTGCGTCAGCGCGGCCCGCAGATCGCCTTCCAGCGCAACCACGCCGAACAACTCGCTGAAAGCCGGATCGACCACGCTCAGATCGACCGCATGGAGCCTGCCGTCGGCGCGCAGCGGCTTGTCGATTTCCCTGGCGATGCTGGCCTGCTCCACCATGCCGCTGGCCAGCGCGATGTCGCGCAGCGGCAGATAGCCGAAGGTGGCCCATTCGGGGCGCGGGAACACATTGATGCGTTGCTTGACCGTGAACAGGCGATCGTTATCGGGGACGCCGCTGTCGTAGTCCAGGCAGAAGGCGACAAAGCCGAACAGCAGAAAGCAGGCCGCGAAGCCGATCGCCAGCCCGCCGATGACGACGACGGAGTAGGCGGGTTGCTGCAGCAGCAACCGCCAGCCGATGCGAAAATCGCGCAGGTTCATGAAGGGTGATCCCGGCGCTTAGGCGGCTTGCAGGGCGTCGACCATGATGCGGCCGTCGAGCAGGTTGATGGTGCGCGAGGCCTGCGCCGCGTGGTCCGGCGAGTGCGTCACCATCACCACGGTCGTGCCTTCGGCGTTGATCTCGCGCAGCAGGCGCATGACTTCGTCGCCGTGGGCGGTGTCCAGGTTACCAGTCGGTTCATCGGCCAGCAGCATGGCAGGATTGGCCACCAGCGCACGCGCGATCGCAACGCGCTGCTGCTGGCCGCCTGACAGCTGCGATGGCCGGTGTTTGGCGCGGTGCGCCACGCCGAGCTTGGACAACATGGCCGCCACCCGCTCGCTGCGCTCGCGCGCCGGCACGTTCATGTATTCCAGCGCCAGCT
>JBDSKP010000099.1:0-9936 GCA_039916925.1 Duganella sp. | reverse complement strand
GATCGGGTCGCCAGGATCACCTGGCCGGGGCGTTACGCTCGCTCGCGAGGCCACGCACTGAAGGCGAACACCCATAACATGACGATGTTTACGAGCGGCACAAAGCTGAGCAGGGACCAGGCACCCGAATAGCCCGCCTTCGAAACGATCCTCCACAAGGGGATGATGTAGATGACTTGAAAGAGACCCAGCACGAAAAGTACAACCACCCAATGCCCGATACTAGACGCGCCCATGCTTCACCTCAAAAAATATGTCATTGAAAGTTGTCGTTACCGGATATGTCGAGTTGAAGCCGGCCTATGACTATCAGGATAACAGTTTTGCTCAAGGCAATATCCTCACATTGTCACGTCCATCCAGCCGCCCCGCCGGCCCGGCGGCCGGCGTCGACCAGTTGAGCCTTACGGCTGGCTGCGCGGCTCCCGGGGCGGCCATCGGAACCACGCAGGGCGGATTAGCGCAACGTAATCGGCCATGCATGCGGTATCGACGGCTCATCGATGGCGGCGTTAGGCATTGCCCCGCTGTCAGTCAGGGCTTGCTGCCCAGCTCCACCTTCGCGCTGCCGAGCCCTTCGCTGGTGGCGGTGACGACGATCTTGCCGCCCTGCCCCGCCCGCGTGCGCACGATCGCCAGCGCCAGCCCGTTGTACGCCGGCCGCTCCGGCGACTGGAACGATACGTGGCTGGTGGCGTCGCCGTTGTCGGTGGCGATCAGCTCGGCCGGACCGGTGACGCTGAACTTCACTTTGTGGTGCGAGCGCGGCACCGCCAGGCCGTCCTTGTCGGTGATCGTCAACGTCACGAACGACAGGTCCTTGCCGTCGGCGCGCAAGGCGTCGCGGTCGGCCGCCAGCGCCAGTTTGGCGGCGGCGCCGGTGGTGCGCACCGTGTCCTCGGCCCACGGCTTGCCCTGCTTGTAGACCACCGCGCGCAACGTGCCAGGCTGGTAGAGCACGTCGTCCCAGCGCAGCCGGTAGTCGCGCGGACCGCGCTTCTTGCGGCCCAGATACTGGCCGTTGAGGAACAGCTCGGCCTCGTCGCCCGACGTGTACAGGTGCACCGGCGTGACCTGCCCCACTCGCTCCGGCCAGTTCCAGTGCGGCAGCAGGTGCGCCATCGGCAGCTCGGGCCGCCAGCGCGCCTGGTACAGGTAGAAGCGGTCCTTCTTGAAGCCGGCCAGGTCGACGATGCCGAAGTACGAGCTGCGCGACGGCATCTTGATCTTGCGCAGTTCGGCCAGCTCCTTGGCCGCCGCTTGCTGCTGGGCCGGATCGGTGAAGTTGAAGACGTTGGTGGCGTCGTCGTTGTACGGCGTCGGCTCGCCCAGGTAGTCGAAGCCGGTCCAGACGAACTCGCCGGCGACGAAGGGGTTGTTGTCGATGCCGGCGAATTCGACGTCCGGCGCCCAGGCCCACGGCGGCGCCGTCAAGTCGTAGCTGCTGACCTGGAAGTTGAACGCGCCCTTGGCCTTGTCGTCGCTGACGGGGAAGAAGTATTCGCCGCGCGAGCTGACCGTCGACGACGTTTCGCTGCCATACAACGGCAGTTGCGGCGCGCTCTTGTGCAGGCGGCCGTATTCGGCCGGCTTGTAGTTGTAGCCGAACACGTCGATCGCCGTCTGGAAGCCGTCGTAGCCGGAGTTGATCTTGTTGAAGCCGCCCGTGGTGGGACGCGTGCGGTCCTCGCTGCGGACGATGTCGGCCAGGTGGACGGCGACCTTCCAGCCTTCCGGCTGGCCCTGCTCCATGATCTCGTTGCCGATGCTCCAGGCGATCACGCTCGGGTGGTTGCGGTCGCGCCGGACCATCGCGCGCAAGTCTTTTTCGTGCCAGGCGTCGTACAGGGTGGCGTAGTCGTTGGTCGTCTTGGGGATGCGCCAGGCGTCGAACGCCTCGACGATGATCAGCATGCCCATGCGGTCGGCCAGTTCCAGCAGTTCGGGCGCCGGCGGATTGTGCGTGGTGCGGATGGCGTTGACGCCCATGTCCTGCAGAATTTCGAATTGCCGCTCCAGCGCGCGCACGTTCAGCGCCGAACCGAGCGCGCCCAGGTCGTGGTGCTGGCTGACGCCTTGCAGCATGACGCGCTCGCCGTTGAGCAGGAAGCCGCGCGCGGCGTCGAAGGCGATGGTGCGCACGCCAAACGGCGTTTCGACCACGTCGACCACGCGCTCGCCGGCCGTGACCGTGGTGACGGCGACGTAGCGGTTGCGCGCGCGCAGGCTCCACAATTGCGGGCGCGGCAGCTGCAGGGTCTGCGTCAACAACGCCTGCTTGCCGGCCGCGATCCTGGCGGCGGCCGACGCGGACGCCTGCGCCAGCGGCGCGCCGGCGCGGCGGCCGGCGGCGTCGAGCGCGTAGATGGCGGTGGCGACCTTGGCGTCGGCGTCGGCGCCCTGGTTGTCCAGCGTGGCGCGCACTTCGACAGTGGCGGCCTCGGCGCTCACGGTCGGCGTCAGCACGTACACGCCGTTGTGGGCCACGTGCAGCGGCGCCGTCTTGACCAGCCAGACGTTGCGGTAGATGCCGCCGCCCGGGTACCAGCGCGACGAGTCCGGCGGATTGTCGATGCGCACCGCCAGCACGTTTTGCGCGCCCGGCTTCAGGTACGGCGTCAGCTCGAGGCGGAACGACGAGTAGCCGTACGGCCAGCCGCCGACCTTCTGGCCGTTGAGGAAGACGGTGGCGTGCGACATGGCGCCGTCGATGTCGAGGAAGACCCGGCGCCCGGCGTCGCCGGCCGGGGCCGCGAAGTGCTTGCGGTACCACGCCACGCCCCACCACGGCAGCTTGCCGGTCTCGCCCTCGTACTCCTGCTTGAACGGGCCCTCGATGCCGAAGTCGTGCGGCAGGTCGAGTCTGCGCCAGCGGCTGTCGTCGAACGCGGCGGCGCCGACGTCGCCGGGCGGTTCGCCCTTGAGGAAGCGCCAGTCGGCGTTGAAAGATATCCGCTCCCGCATGACGGACTCGTCCGCGTGGGCGGGCGCGTGCAGGCTGAGGGCGACGGCGGCAAGCATCAGTAGGTAACGTAGATATCTCATATTTTCCGTTTGTTGGGGTCGATGGATAAAAGCGTGGTGCCGGGGTGAAACTTATTTGTTCAGCAGCGTCAGCGACAACTCCCACTGCGCGCGCCACGGGTACAGGAAATCGTGGCTGGCGAAGGCTTTTTTCAGGCGCGGCACGGGCACGCGGTACACCTCGTTCAAGCCCAGCGCCAGGGTGACCGGGTTCCACAGCGTGTTGTGCCGGGTTTTCTTGCCCTTGCCGCCGCTGCCCTTCACGCGGGCGCCGTCGTCGCCGAAGATGCCGATGCCGTCGTCGAGCGCTTGCGCCAGGTCGATCCGGGCCAGGCCGTCGAAGGCGGCCAGGATCTCGTCGCGGACGATGCCGTCGCGCGATTCCGTCGCGCCCCCGGCCTTGGCCGCTTGCGGCTCGGCCTCGCGCTTGAGGCGGGCGGCCAGCTGTTCGACGTCCTTCTTGAGGAAGCGCAGCTCGTGCAGTTCGCGGCGGAAGCCGGGGGGCGGCAACTTCGCGACGATCTTGTAGGCGTCCTTGGTCATCGTGATGAGCACGTCGTCGCTGCCGGCGGCCAGGCGCCGGGTGTCGTCCTCGAAAAAGATCGGCGCCGCGTAGCCGCCGTTGGCGTCGCCGAACAGGTCGGGATGGACGGCGTCGTAGTCGAGCCAGACATACGGCGTCAGGCCGCTGTCGATCAGGCGCGCCAGCGTCCACGGCGCGCCGCCGTCGCTTTGCCCGGCGAGCCAGTCGCAGGCTTGTTCGGTGGTGGCGCGGAAAGGCAGGGTCGGGCTGGTGGAGGTCATTGGGTTGGCCTGGCGCCAAAATGGAAATTCTTCGGATTATAGAGCAGGCGGAGCAACAAAAGTCGGTCCATACCCGCCGAAGTTAAGCGTTTTCGTAGGGCCGTCCCGGGCGTTGGTGGTGAGAATACGACGCATTACTCATCTTGATGAGTAATCAACAAAACGAATACCAGACATGCTCTTTGCGAATGTCATTGCGTTAGTCTAGCCACTCCCCTCCAACAGCCCCTCCACTTTTAAGGTGAAATCCATGATTTCCTGCAAAGTTCCCGCTGTCTTCCTCACACTGGCCCTGGCCGGCGCACAGGCCGGCGCCGTCGTCACCTCGCCCGGCAAGCAAATCGAACTGCTCAACCGTGGCGCGGTGGCGATCCAGACCGGCGGCGGCGTGTTCGTCAGCTGGCGCCTGCTGGCCACCGACGCGGCCGGCGTGGCGTTCAACGTCTATCGCGACGGCACCAAACTCAACAGCACGCCGCTCGCCCAGCTCAACTACACCGACGCCGGCGGCACCGCGTCGGCCGCGTATTCGGTGCGCGCGGTCGTCAATGGCGCCGAACAGGCCGGCTTCGGCGCCGGCGCCACCTGGTCGGCGCCGTACAAGACGGTGCCGGTGCAGCGCCCGGCCGGCGGCACCACGCCCGACGGCGTGGCCTACACCTACGAGATCAATGACGGCACCCCCGCCGACCTCGACGGCGACGGCAGCTACGAGATCATCATCAAGTGGCAGCCGACCAACGCCAAGGATAATTCGCAGTCGGGCTACACGGGCAACACCCTGGTCGACGCCTACAAACTCGACGGCACGCGCCTGTGGCGCATCGACCTGGGCCGCAACATCCGCGCCGGCGCCCACTACACGACGATGGTGGCCTACGATTTCGACGGCGACGACAAGGCCGAGGTCATGATGAAGACGGCCGACGCCACCGTCGACGGCGCCGGCGTGGTGATCGGCGCGGCCGCCGCCGACCACCGCAACAGCTCGGGCTACATCCTGAGCGGGCCGGAATTCCTGACCGTGTTCAACGGCCAGACCGGCAAGGCGATGAAGACGGTCAACTACCTGCCGGCGCGCGGCACCGTCTCCAGCTGGGGCGACAGCTACGGCAACCGGGTCGACCGCTTCCTCGGCGGCGTGGCCAACCTCGACGGCGCGCGCCCCAGCGCGATCTTCTCGCGCGGCTACTACACGCGCGCCGTCATCGCCGCCTGGGATTGGCGCGACGGCGCGCTGACGAGCCGCTGGGTGTTCGACACCGACGTCGCCGGTAGCGCCGCGCGCGGCCAGGGCGCGCACTGGTTCGGCGTGGCCGACGTCAACGCCGACGGCAAGGACGACATCGTCTACGGCGCGGCCACCATCGACAGCTACGGCCAGTTGCTCTACACCACCGGCCTATGCCACGGCGACGCTTTGCACGTGGGTAAATTCAATCCGAATCTGGCCGGGCTGCAGGTGTACATGGTGCACGAGACGCCCAGCTGCTACGGCAATACCGGCACCGGCATGCACAACGCGGCCACCGGCGCGCTGCTGTGGGGCACCAGCGGCGAAGGCGCGGACGTCGGGCGCGGCGTGTGCATGGACATCGATCCGGCCTATCCGGGCGAGGAATGCTGGGGCAGCCGTGGCGGCCTGCGCAGCACCACCGGCGCACAGATCGGCACCAACCGGCCGGGCCAGATGAACTTCGCCGCGTGGTGGGACGGAGATCTGCTGCGCGAGGCGCTCGACGGCACGCAGATCAGCAAGTGGAATCCGTCGACCAGCAGCTCGACGGTACTGGTCGACGCGGCCGGCGCCGGCGCCGCCTCCAACAACAGCACCAAGGCGACGCCGGTGCTCAGCGCCGACCTGCTGGGCGACTGGCGCGAGGAAGTGGTGTGGCGCAACGGCGCCAACACGGCGCTGCTGATCTACAGCACCACCGCGCCGACCGCCACGCGCCTGCCGACGTTGATGCACAATCCGCAGTACCGGGCGCAGGTCGCGGCGCAGAACGCCGGATACAACCAGCCGCCGCATCCGAGCTTCTATCTGGGGGCCGGCATGGGGACGTTCGTGCAGGAGCCGGTGCATACGCCGTGATCAGCATGAGCGATACCACGGAAACACGTAGGGCGGATTAGGCGGAACGCCGTAATCCGCCATCGATGAGCCGCTGGCGACGCATGCATGGCGGATTACGCTTCGCTAATCCGCCCTACGTGATTCCGGGGTTATAGCGGCACGCTGAGCAGCCCATCGCGCAACAGGCTCGGCGTCAACCCGGTCCAGCGCTTGAACGAGCGGCGGAAGTTGGTGGCGTCGTGGAAACCAAGGTACTGCGCCACCGCCTCGTTGTCATAACCGCGCGCCTGGAACAGGTGGATCGCGACATGCGCGCGCACCTGGTCCAGCTCGGCCTGGAAATGGCTGCCGTGGCGCGCCAGATGGCGCTTCATCGTCGCCGCGCTGACGCCGAACGCCGCCGCGCTGAGCTCCAGCGTCGGGCCGAGCCGGATGTTGGCCAACAAATGGTCATACAGCGCGGTGAGCAAGCTCGGCGCCAGTGCCAGCGCGTCGGCGCCCGACTCGGCCGCCGCGCCGTCGAGCGCCACCGACGCCGCCATCGCGTTGCCGCGCGGCCAAGGACGATCCAGCCATTGCGGATTGATCAGCATCGCGTCCAGGTGGCAGTTGAAGCGCAGATCCGCGCCCAGATGCGCCTCGTGCTGTTCCACATGGGCCGGCGCGCCACGATTGAGGCAATATCGCCATGGCAGACGCTCGCCGCCCAGCCAGCGGCACATCGCCGTCACCGCCGTCATGTGCATCTCGACCAGCGCCGGCAGCTGGCTGGGCGCGCCGAAGCTGTCGGTCCAATACAGCACCGCCAGGTCGGCCTCCTCGCGCAGGCGCGGCGTCAACAACGGACACAAGCGGGCCGCGCCCGCGCACAGGATCCCCAGCGCCTGGCGCGGATTGCACGCCTGCAGCAAAGCGTGGCTGAGCGCGCCGAAATGGCCGGGCAGCATCTGCTGTCCCAGCATGAAGCTGGTGTCGGGGCTGTCGAGTTCGCGCATGACGTTGGCCAGCAATTGCAGATATTGCGCCGGACTCAGCGTGCTGTCGGCGTCCGGCATCGCCCATCCCCGCAAGCCGGTGCCGCGCAGGGCCTTGTCGCCCCGTTCGTCGAGCTCGCGGCTGCGGGCGTAGTCGAGGATCAGCGCCGGCTGGTGCTGCGCCGGGATAAAACTGTCGCCGATTTGCCGGTAGGCGATCACGCCGGCGCCGTCGCGGTCGCCGGAACCGGGACGGCGGCCGCCATCGAAGCAGCCGGCGTCGGGAAAGTCGCCGCCGCCTCGCCGGCCGGCGCCGCGGGATATGCCACCGCCGGCTGCGACACCGCCCGGCTCAGTTCGGCCAATAGCACATCCGGCGCGGCGTCCGCGTTCGAGCACGCATGACGCAGGCTAATGCCGACCCGCCCGCCTTTGGCATGGTGACGCATCTTGCCGACCATCGCCGCCAGATGGTCGGCCAGCGCCGCCGCCTCCGCCACACTGGTATCCGGCAGCAACAGAGCGAAGCGGTCGCCCGCATAGCGGCACAGCAAGTCGTCGTTGCGCAGGTTGAGCAGCAACATGTGGCCGATCGCCTGCAGCACGCGGTCGCCCTCGGGCTGGCCGAATTCCCGGTTGATCAGGTGGAAACCATCGATATCGAGCAGCACCAGCGCGCACGACTGGCCGGGCCGGCGCGCCTGCTCGTGGCGGATCTGGCGCCGCAGATAATCGGCGTTGGCCAACTGCGTGATCCGGTCGAAGGCGCGGTGGTCGCGGAACAGCCGCTCGCGCTTTTGCAAATGTTCGTTGAGGCGGAATTGCTCGTGCCGCCAGTAATACATGCCGATCGTGACCACCAGCATGCCGATCGGCACCATCGCCTCGAGCCAGTTGTCCCACACCGCCGCCTTGCTGATGATGAAGAATTCGTCCATGCAATCGGCGAAGGAACCGATCATGATCAGCGCCAGGCCGCCGGCCAGCAGGCGCGTGACCAGGCCCCCGGGCCGGCTGCTCAATGTAAACAATACCCAGCTGCCGGCCATGATGGCGGTACCGCCTTCGCTGACGATGTCGGTCCACTTCCAGTCGTGGAAAGATTTGGCCACGCCGAGGGCGGCGTACAGCGACAGGCAGGCCAGCAGCGCCAGGCCGGCCGCGATCAGGGTGGAACGGTGCAGTTGCAGCATGGGCGGGCTCATCGTGACGGCGTCGGTAGTGCGGCCGCAGCATAGCGGGGATTTGTGACCGCGTCGTGACATCGGCGACAACAGGCGCTGGCGCGGCAACAGGTGCAAACGGCTCACCGATGGAGGGCAAGGCCGCGCAACTCCTTCGGGGAGCCGGCGGGGGATGCCCTATTCCCTGCCTCCATTGCGGCCCGGTCCGCCGCGCTGACGGGTCAATCCAGCTCATTTCGCCGGGTTTCGAACGATATGGCGCGCATTTCCGGCCCCCGCCCCGCCGCTTGTCACGTAATTGACATATTGACTACCTAGAATCCGCCCGTCCTCCACCTACTCCGACGGCACCAAATGAAAACCAAACAATACAAAATGTCCAAACAATCCGCGCACCAGGGCCATGGCTGCCGCCTGTCCGTGCTCAGCCTTGGCGTGCTGTCCATGTTGTCCATGCTGGCCGCGCAATCGCCTGCCAACGCACAAGCCAATCCGGCCACCGATGCCGCCGCCGGCGTGGCCGCCAGCGCCAACAGCGTGGTGATCTCCGGCCAGCGCTCCAGCCTGCGCAATTCGATCGCCGCGCAAGAGCAGGCCGACAACATCGTCAGCGTCATCAGCAGCGACGACATCGGCGGCCTGCCGGACAAGAACGCCGCCGAGGCGCTGGCCCGCTTGCCGGGCCTGTCCGTGCAACGCGACCAGGGCGAAGGCCGCTACGTGAGCGTGCGCGGCCTCGGCCCGGACTTGAACGCCGTCACGATCAACGGCGCGCTGGTGCCGTCGCCCGAATCGGGCCGGCGCGCGGTGGCGCTCGACGTGCTGCCCGCCGGCCTGATCCGCTCGCTGGCGGTCAGCAAGACCTTGACCCCGGACCAGGACGCCAACTCCCTCGGCGGGACGGTCGAAGTCAAAACGCTGTCGGCGTTCGACCTGCCGGGCAAGCTGTTGTCGGCCACCGTCGGCGCCAGCCGCGACCAGAACATCGGCAAGACCAGCCCGAACGGCAGCGTGCTGTTCGCCGACCGTTTCCTGAACGGCAAACTGGGCATGGCCGGCGGCGTCAGCTACGAAAAGCGCGAATTCGGCTCCGACAACGTCGAAACCGGCGGTGCCTGGCAGGACGGCAAACTGACCGGCGTCGAACTGCGCGACTACCTGCCGACCCGCAAGCGCCGCGCCGCCGCGCTCAACCTCGACTACCACGCCGACAACCTGAGCAAGTACTTCTTGCGCGGCTTCATCAGCGACTTCAGCGACAGCGAAGTGCGCGACCGCCTCACCATCAGCAACATCGCCGGCGGCGGCCTGGCCGAGGGCGCGACCGCCAGCGCGCGCGGCGAGCGCCGCCTGCGCCAGCGCAAGTACACGCAGACCATCAGCTCGGTCGTGCTGGGCACCGAACAAAAATGGAACGGCTGGAAGCTCGACCTGTCCGGCGGCGTCAGCCGCGCCACCGACGAGGCGCCGGAATCGATCAACGACGCCCGCTTCCGTGGCAGCAAGGACTTCGCCGGCGTCGGCTTCACCGGCACCGACATCCCGCGCCTGACCGGCCCGGCCGGCCTGTACGAGGCCGGCAACTACAAGCTGAACTCGATCGCCCTCAAACAAGGTGACGCCACCGATAAGGAACACCACGGCCGCTTCGACCTGAGCCACAAATTCGAACTGGGCGAAGGCAGCTCGACGCTCAAATTCGGCGCCAAGGCCGGCCGCCGCGAAAAGCGCAACGACACCGAGGCGTGGTCGTACAGCAGCAAGCAGATCGGCGGCGCCAGCACCGCGCTGGCCGACTACGTCACCGGCGACCAGCTCGATTACAAACTGGGCCGCATCGGCAAGGCCATCGACCCGGCCGCGGTCCGCCGCC
>JBDSKP010000098.1:0-12028 GCA_039916925.1 Duganella sp. | reverse complement strand
AGCGCTGTGCGGATGGTGGCGCGTTCGACCGAGGCGATTTCCAGATCCTCGTCGGGCGAGTGGGCGCCGTTGCCGGTCACGCCCAGGCCATCGAGGCTGTCGATCAGCGGCGCGATGAACTGGATGTCGCCGGCGCCGCGCTGGCCCGGCGGCAGGGCGGGGATCTCGCCCAGGCCGGCGTCGCTGCTGGCCTGCGAATACGTCTTCAGAATCGCCAGGTTGCCGGCGGTGGGCGCCATCGGCGGATAGGCGTCGTGGAAGACGATGCTGGCGCTGGTGCCCGGCAGGTTCTCGGCGACGATGGCGCGCATCCTGGCGCGCGCGCGATCGCGCTGTTCGTAGCTCAGGTAGCGCAGGTCGCCCTTGACGGTGGCGACCCTGGAGATGACGTTGGTCTTGCCGGCGGCCCGGCCCTTGGCGCCGCTGGCGTCGATGTCGATGTCGGTGCCGCCTAAAATCAGGCCGGGGCTGAAGGTCAGGTCCGGCTCGATCACCTGCTGGCGGAAGCCGTCGAGAATGCGCGCCGCCTCGTACACCGCGCCGTAGCCGGCGCTCTCGGTGAAGATACCGCTGGTGTGTCCCTGCTTGCCCTTGACCTCCAGATCCCACGACGACGAGGCTCGGCGGCCGATGGTGCCGGTGTCCTTGCCGTTCTTGTCGCGCACCGTGCCCTCGAACGCGAGTGCGATGTCGCTGCGCTTGGCGGCGGCCACCATGTCGCCGCGCGAGACGTCGATCGGTTCGCCGGCGTTTTCCTCGTCGCCGGTGAACATGACGGTGATGGTGGTGCCGTCCAGCGCACCGACCTTGTGCAGCGCGCGCAGCGCCTCGATGATGACGACGTCGCCGCCCTTCATGTCGTTGACGCCCTGGCCCCGCACGCGGTCGCCGTCGCGCTTCCACAGCTGCACCGGGCTGTCTTTTTCGAACACCGTGTCCAGATGGCCGATCAGCAGCAGGCGCTTGCCGCGCTTGCCCTCGCGCGTGGCGACCAGGTGGCCGGCGCGTTGCACGGCGGGCGGCATGTCGATCCAGCGCGTGGCAAAGCCCAACTGGTCGAACTGTTCGCGAAACAGTTTGCCGACCGCGCGCACGCCTTCGTGGTTCATCGTGCCGCTGTTGATGTCGACCGAGCGCTCCAGCAGCTGCAGCCCTTGTGGCGAACGGGCTTTGACCTCGGCGACGATCCGCTGTTCGATGGGCGACAGCTGCGCCGCGCCGGCGGCGCTTAAACCGGCCAGTGATAACGTCAGTGCGGCGAGGGCGAACGGTTTCGTTTTCATGGAGGTTCCGGGTGGCTCAATTGTTAGCAATTGTAGCTTAGGGCGGTTTTGGGCGGCCATGGTCGCCGCACGGCGCGGGAAGCTGGTATATTCCCATTGCAGATTTTTTTTTAAGGATAAACATGCTTCGCTTGAAACTCGTTTTCGCCGCCGCCGCCCTGATGGCCGGTGCCGCCTTTGCCTCGCCGACGGCGCCGAAGAACGGCGCCGAGTACACCACCCTGAAGACGCCGCAGCCGGTGCAGGCCGAGGGCAAAAAAGTCGAGGTGATCGAATTCTTCATGTATCACTGCCCGGCGTGTTACGCGCTCGAACCGGCCATGCTGGAATGGGTGAAGAAGCAGGGTGACAAGATCGTGTTTCGTCGCATCCACCTGCCGCTGACCGGCGAGAACGATCCGGAAGCGCATCTGTTCCTGACGCTGGAGGCGATGAAGCTGGAAGAGTCGCTGCACGCCAAGGTGCTGAGCACCTGGCACGTCGAGCGCCAGCGTTTGAAGAGCGACGAGGACAACATCAAATGGGCCGTCAAGAACGGCATCGACAAGCAGAAGTTCGAGGCCGTGTACAACTCGTTCGCGATCATCACGCGCTTGAAAAACGCCGGCCGCGTGGCCGCCACGTATGAGGTCAACAGCACGCCGACCTTGATCGTCAACGGCCGTTACCTGACCAATCCGACAATGGTCGATGGCAGCAATCCAGGTCAGATTCCGCGTCAGCAGCTGAACCAGGCCACGCTGCAGGTGCTGGACGCGCTGGTCGCGATGTCGCATAAATAACGGTGGGCGCCAGCGCTGAATTCGTCGCCCATATGCGCGAGCAGTTCGCGCCTTTGGGCGGCGTGTCCGATGCGGTGTTTTTCGGCGGACGCGCGTTCAGCTGGGGCGGCAAGCAGTTCGCCTGGGTGATGGGTAATTCGCTTTACCTGCGCGCCGGCGACGCCACGCGCGCCGAATTCGAAGCGCACGGCGCGCAGCCGTTTTCTTATTCCACCAAAAAGGGACTGGTCCTGGTGCGCAAGTTCTATACGGCGCCGGAGTTCCTGATGGACGATTCCGAGCAGCTCCTCGCTTGGGCGCGGAAGGCTATCATTGCCGCCGGGTCGTAATTCTTTATGCGTCGCGGACGGAGCCTGGCGGATTACGCTGCGCTAATCCGCCCTACGTCTCCGCGTTTTTCCACCGTCCCGTGTCTTTGGATTAATTGACCGTGAAGCGGGTCGGGATTTCGATGCCGCCCGTGCGCGCGGCTTCGGCGTAGGCCTTCAATACCTGGATCACCGCGTCCAGCTGTTCTTCTCCAGGATTGGCCTGGAAATTCTTGATGCGCTCATTCATGAGCGTTACTTGCCTGCTCCAGTCCAGTCGATTCGTTTTGCTCATGTGCGCTCCAATTGAAAAAACAAGTATAGAACAAACGGCAAAATTGCACAGCGACTAACGAAGCACGCTGCGCAGGAACAGATCGAGTCCCAGGTCCGCCTGTTGGCGCAGTTCCTCGGGCGTTGGCAGTTGGTCCTTCGGGAATAGCGTGCGCACCATCAAGTCCCCCAGCAGGCAGTTGAGCAGGTGTACCGCCAGCACTTCCCGCGACAGCTCGGGCCGCAGCCGGGCGCGGATCTCCGGGCGGTCGAACAGGCGCCATAATTGCTCGCGCGATCGCTGCGGCCCGGCCTGGAAGAACGTTTCGGCCAGCTCCGGCGTGGTCTTGGCCTCCGCCACCACCATGCGGTGCAGACTGACGAACGCGGGCAGCGAGACGAGCTCCAGAAAGCGCGGTGCGAAATCGCTGAGGATCTCTTCCAGCGGACGCGGGTCCGTTTCCATGCTGGTCATGTCGGCGAAGAAGCGGGCGCGTCCCTGCGTGATGACGGCGCTCAGCAGCCCGGCCTTGCCACCGAACTTGACGTAGATCGTCCGTACCGCCACATGGGCCTCGCGGGCGATCATTTCAAGACTGACCTTGCTATATCCCTTTTCCAGGAACAGCCGCGTCGCCGTGTGCAGCAGCGCCAGCTGGCGCGCCTCCTTGTCGGCCGCGCGCGGGCGGCCGGCGGCGTTGCCGTAACAGGGCGAGGCGGGATCGGCGACGGCGTCGCCGGTGCAGTCCGGCTCTTCCGGGGCGATGTCGTGTTGGTCGGTGATTTTCATGGCGGCTAATGATAACGAATGATGGCATGCTAGTCCAAACTAAAATGAAATGCAATCGTTTCATTTCTTGACTTTACAAAAAAACAGGCGAATAATGCATCTATCCCATCTCATTCTCTCGGAGCAACACATGTCCAATCCACAAGAACAAAAAGTGCTCAGCGCCGTGCCACCAGCACCAGCCGCTGGCGCTCCTGCCGCCACCGCCGCCGCGCCGGCCGGCCCGGCCAAGTCGAATCGCAAGGTGTTGATCATCGCCGGCTTGGTCGCCATCGCCGCGCTGGCCGCCGGCGGACGCATGTGGTATCGCGGTCATTATTTCGTCGAGACGGAAAACGCCTACGTGGCAGGCCACGTGACGCCGGTGTCGTCGCGCATCTCCGGCGTGGTGACCAAGGTGCTGATCGACGATAACCAGATCGTGCGCGAGGGCGATGTGATCGCCGAACTCGATCCGTTCGACCAGCGCGTGAAGGTCGAGCAGATCCAGGCGCAGATCGCGTCTGCCGAGCAGCAGGTGGTTCAGTCCGAGGCGCAGATCGCGCAAACCCAGGCCCAGGCCAGCGCCTCGGCCGCGCAGGTGGCGCAGTCGCAGGCGCAGTTGGTGCGCGCCAACCAGGACGCCGAGCGTTACGGCCAGTTGTATAACAGCCAGATGAAGGCCGTCTCGAAAGCGGAGCTGGACACCGCCGTCGCCGGCCGCGCCAGCGCGGTGGCCGACCTGGCCGCGCGCAAGGACAGCGCCTCGGCCGCCAAGGCGCAAATCGCCGCCGCCCGCTCGGCGCGCGATGTGCTCAAGGCCCAGGTGGACGTGCTGCGCGTGCAGCTCAAGGACGCGCAGCAGCAGCTGGCGTACAACCAGATCCTGGCGCCGGTCGGTGGCCGTATCGGCAAGCGCACCATCGAGGTCGGCCAGCGTTTGCAGCCCGGCCAGCAGATCACCGCCATCGTGCAGGACAACGTGTGGTTGACCGCGAACTTCAAGGAAACCCAGTTGGCCGACCTGAAAAAGGGCCAGGAAGTCAAAGTGAGCATCGACGCCATTCCCGGCAAGGAGCTGGTGGGCACCGTCGACAGCTTCGCGCCGGCGTCGGGCGCGCAGTTCGCGCTGCTGCCGGCCGATAACGCGACCGGCAACTTCACCAAGATCGTCCAGCGCGTGCCGGTCAAGATCGTCTTCAAGCCGGAGGATATCAAGGCGCTCAACGGCCGCCTGGTGCCGGGCATGTCGGCGATCGCCGAAGTGGCGGTGAACCAGAAGGGCGAGGCCAAGGCGCACGCCGCCGCGCCGTCCGCGGTCTCGGCGCACTAAGGAGCCGCTTCATGGCCAGCACCACGATCGATATGCCGGGCGGCGGCAAGCCGCTCGGCGCGGCGCCGCCGCAAGCCCCCATCATGCCGGCCGAGAAGGTCTCCGGCCGCACCTGGATGGCGGTCGCCGCCGGCATGCTGGGCGCCTTCATGGCGGTGCTCGACATCCAGATCACCAACTCGTCGCTCAAGGACATCCTCGGCACGCTGTCGGCCACGCAGGAAGAGGGCTCGTGGATCGCCACCGCCTACCTGGTGGCCGAGATCATCGTCATTCCGATGACCGGTCTGCTGACGCGCGTTTTCGGCATGCGCAACTACATGATGGGCACCACCGCGCTGTTCCTGGGCTTCTCCACGTTGTGCGGCTTCGCCTGGAACCTGCCGAGCATGATCGTGTTCCGCATGCTGCAGGGCTTCACCGGCGGCGCGCTGATACCGATGGCGATGACGCTGGTGATGACCAAGCTGCCGCCGTCGAAGCGCGCCACCGGTATGGCCATCTTCGGCCTCACCGCGACCTTGGCGCCGTCGATGGGGCCGACCTTCGGCGGCTATTTGAGCGAGATCTATGGCTGGCCGTCGATCTTCTACATCAACTGGGTGCCCGGCCTGCTGCTGATCGGCGGTATCGCGCTCGGCCTCGACAAGGAAAAGACGCAAGCTTCGCTGCTGCTCAACGCCGACTGGCTGGGCATCGCCTTCATGGCGCTCGGCCTGGGCAGCCTGACGATCTTCCTGGAAGAGGGCAACAGCAAGGACTGGTTCGATTCGGCCTTCATCATCACCTTCGCGGCGATGGCGATCGTCGGCCTGCTCGGCTGGGTGGTCAACAGCGCAGTGCGCCAGCAGCCGTTCGTCAACCTGGGGCTGTACGGCCAGCGCAATTTCTTCGCCGCGACCGCACTGTCGATGGCGATGGGGATGGGCTTGTACGGCTCGTCGTTCCTGCTGCCGCTGTACCTGGGCCAGATCGCCGGGTACTCGCCGATGCAGATCGGCGAGGTGATCATGTGGGCCGGTTTGCCGCAGTTGTTCATCATGCCGTTCGTGGCCAAGCTGTCGTCCAAGGTCGACAACCGCATCCTGTGCAGTTTCGGGCTGCTGCTGTTCGGTGGCTCGTGCATGATGAACGCCTACATGGACGCCACCACCGGCTACGACCAGCTGCTGTTGTCGCAGATCGTGCGCGCGCTGGGCCAGCCTTTCGTGATGCTGACGTTGTCGAATTTCGCCATGAACGGCATCCAGCCGAAGGACATGCCGTCGGCTTCGAGCCTGATCAACATGACACGCAACCTGGGCGGCTCGATCGGCATCGCGCTGCTGGTGACGGCATTGACGACGCGCGAGCATTTCCATTCGCAGCGCATCGGCGAATCGGTGACCAACTTCGCGTTGGCCACGCAGGACCGGTTGGCGACGATGACGCAATCGTTCATCGGCCAGGGCATGGACGCCAGCGCGGCGTCGGACATGGCGCTCAAGGCGGTCGACGGCATCGTGCGGCGCGAGGCCTACGTGATGGCCTACAACGACGGCTTCTTCCTGGTGGGCATGGTGCTGTTCGCGTGCATCGGCGTGCTGTGGTTCTCGGATAAAGTCAAAGCCCCTTCGAGTGGCGGCGGCGGTGGCGCGCATTGAAGTCGAAGCGCGCCGACACTAACTAATTTGTGAGGTAACACCATGTTCAATACAGCTTTGAAGCGCCTGACGCTCGCTGTCTCCATCACGCTCGCCGTCAGTGGTTGCGCCACCGTCGGCAGTGATTTCACCGCGCCGAAGAACGTCGCCGACGCGTCGTTCCGGCATCTGCCGCAGGCCGGCGCCAGCGAGGCGCATCTGCCCGCGCAGTGGTGGACGGTGTTCAACGACGCCACCCTGAACAGCCTGGAACAGACCGCGCTGCGCGACAATCCTGGCGTGAAGGCGGCGGCGCAGCGCCTGGTGCAGGCGCTCGAGCAGGCCGGCGTGAGCCGCGCCAGCCAGCAGCCGTCGCTGAGCGTGAACACGTCGGTGGCCAATTCTCGCACCTCGGCGGAGACGTCGCAGGGCCTGGCGCTGGGCGGACGGTCGATCAAGGGCAACAACTACACGGTCGGCGCGTCGATGTCGTACGAACTCGATCTGCTGGGCCGCGTGCGCCGCCTGGTGGAGGCGTCCGACGCGCAGGCGCTGGTGGCCGAGGCGGACCGCGACGGCGTGCTGTTGATATTGTCGTCGCAGCTGGCGACGACCTACTGGCAACTGCGCGGCCTCGACGCCGAGATCGCGATCCTGAAGGGCGCGCTCGACACCCGCCGCGAGAGCGAGGAGCTGGTGACGGCGCGCTTCGACGCCGGTCTGTCGAACGAGTTGGACGTGTCGCGCGCGCGCATCGAGTACGCCAACGCCAAGGCCGACCTGCAGGAAGTGCGGCGTCAGCGCAATTTGCTCGAGCACAGCCTGGCGACGCTGGTCGGCGCCTCGCCGTCGGCGATGCTGACGGCCGCCAACGCCAATCCCGCCGTGCTGCCGCAGCCGCCGGCGATCCCGGTCGGTCTGCCGGCCAGCCTGCTGGCGCAGCGTCCCGATTTGGCGGGCAGCGTGGCGAACCTGCGCGCGGCCAATGCGCAGATCGGCGTGGCCGAAGGCGCGTTCTATCCAACGCTGACGTTGACCGGCAACTTCGGGTACGCGTCGGAGAACCTGCGCAAGCTGGGCGAGGGCAGCTCGCGCCAGTTCAGCGTCGGTCCGCTGGCGCTGTCGCTGCCGATCTTCGACGGTGGCCGCAACAAGGCCAACCTGGCGATCGCCAAGGCGCGTTATGAGGAGGCCATCGCCAATCACGAGACCAGGCTGCTGACGGCTTTGCGCGAAGTGGAAGACGCGCTGTCGGATGTCGAGCAGCGCCAGTTGCAGGGCGAGGCGCAGTCGGCATCGCAGGTGGCGGCGGCGCGTGGGTATCTGGTGGCGCGTGCGCGCTATGAGCGCGGGGTGTCGACCTATCTGGATGTGACGGACGCGCAGCGCAGCGCGCTGACGGCCGATCGGGCGGCGGTGCAGATCAATACGCAGCGCCTGTTGGCGGCGGTGTCGGTGGCGCGCGCGCTGGGCGCCGGATGGCAGCCGTCGGAGCGGCTGGCGGCGGTGGCCAATTAAGTTTTTACGGTTACGCGATGAGGCCAGCGGCGGCGCGCCGCTGGTCCTGAGCGTTCGAGGACTACGGAAACATAGGCGGAACGCCGTAATCGGCCATGCATGAGCTGTCGACGGATTGGGCGGCCGTTGCTAAGGCACGATCGGCGCCGCTGGTACGTCGGTTTCCAATCGGATCACCGTATCGGCTGGAGCGTGGCTGCCGGCCTCCTCGGCGAGAACGATGCCCTCGGCGGACTGGGCGAAGCGCACCGGCACGCCTGCCAGCGTGGTCGCCGATTGTATTTTTTGCGCCAGGGCGGGAAGCTGCAAACGATCGCCGCGCCATGACCGCACATGGATATAGACATTCTTGTCGCGCACCGTTGAACCATATAGGCCGTCGACAGGCTGGTAAGGGCCCGGCCGGGTGTTATAAATACTTTCGCCATTGACGCGCATCCAGGCGCCCAGGGCCTGTAGCGTCTGGACCTGCGCCTTCGGAATATCCCCGTCCGGATCGGGGCTCATATTGACCAGGACATTGCCGTTTCGAACGACGGAATCGACGATGAGACGAATCACCTCCTGTGAGCCCATGGTCTTGCCAGAAGCTATATAGCCCCAACCGGGACCCATCGAGAAGACCTTTTCCCAAGGTTTCGTCCTCACGGGGCCGCCTACGGCGTGCCCGCCTTCTTCCGTCTCAAAGTCACCCTGCCACCCCGAGCGCGGATTGATGACGATCTTGGGCTGAAGCTTACGGACGTTGGCATTAAGAATTTCCGGACGCCACAGCCAAGCGGCGTCGGCATCCGTCCCCTGATGCGCAAGCCAACCGCCGTCGTACCAGAGGATATCGATCTTCCCGAAATTGCTCATCAATTCGTTGACCTGCCCATAGCCTTGCTTTTTCATCAGCGCCGCATTTTCCGGCAGTCCCTTGGGATCAAAATATCCCGGAAAACGCCAGTCCATCGGAGAATAATAGATGCCCACTTTCATGCTGTGGCGCCGCACTGCGGCCACGTAGGCCGCGACGAAATCCTTGCGCGCCGCCGAATGCATGGAGTCATAATTGTTATAGCTGGACGGGCTGTCGAACATGGCGAACCCATCGTGGTGCCTGGCCGTCATCACCATGTACTCGGCGCCGGCATCTTTCGCCAATTTCGCCCAGCCGTCCGGATCGAAATGTTTCGGGTTGAAGCGATCCGCAAGTTTTGCGTATTCCTTCGGGTCGATCTTGTTGTTATACATATGCCACTCCCCTTGCGCGGGAAGGGCGTACAGCCCCCAGTGTATGAATATGCCCAGTTTGGCGTCACGCCACCAGCGCATGTCCTCGGCGGACAACAACAATTCCGGCGCCAGATTTCCTGAACTGGCTTCGGCTTTCAGGGCGGAGCGTTGTTCATCGGTGAGAGCGGACTGTGCTGCCGCAGCGGCGGGTTCGGCGGATGCTTGCGAACCGCCCAGCGCCATCAGGCATACGGCGGTCAATATTGTCTTCTTCATTCTTTACCTTTCACGTTTTGGCCGCCATGCTGTCCCGCCGAGCGCTTCGCTTGCCCTGTTGCTTGATGCGGTATTTCATGTGCGGCCACTCCTTGATTGACAGGTTCAGCCGCCGCGGAATCGATCCTACGGTTTTGATTGTCATCAAACCAATTGCTTTTTAGGTTTTTTATATATGGAAAACATATAGGAGGATTTTGTCGCGTGTCACCGTGGGTTTTTGGGTGGGATGGCCGGGCTCCACGCCGGCCCGAATCGTTCGACGATGAAGTCGACGAACGTGGTCAGCTTCGGCGTGGCTTGGCGATCGCGCGGATAGACCAGGTTCATCGGACGCGCCGCCGGCATGTAGTCGCACAGCACCTGCACCAGCCGACCGGCCGCGATATCCTGCGCCAGCAACACCTCCGCCTGCATGACCAATCCAAAATCCTGCAGCGCGGCCATGCGCAACGCCTGGCCGTTATTGGCGCGGAAGCGGCTGGCGTCGATGTTGCGATTGCCCGTCTGCCCCTGCAGGCGCCAGCGCATGTTGAGCGACCACGCCATGAAATCGAGGCACTCGTGCCGCTCCAGGTCATCCGGCGTTTGCGGCGTCCCATGCTTTTCCAGGTAGGCCGGGCTGGCGCAAATGGCCATCGCATAGTCGAACAGCGGCCGCGCCACCATCGTCGAATCCTCCAGCCGGCCGATGCGGATGGCGGCGTCGAAGCCTTCCTCCACCAGATCGACCGTGCGGTCGCTCAAACTCAGATCCAGACTCACCTCCGGATGCTGGCGCAGGTAGTCGGTCATCGCCGGCGCGATCCATTCGGTGCCGAAGGAGATCGGCGCGGTGATTTTGAGGCGTCCGCGCGGCACGCTGCGCATCGCCTCGGCGCCCGTTTCGGCGGCCGTGATCTGCGCCAGGATGGCCCGGCACCGGTCGACGTACTGCGCGCCGATCTCGGTCAGGCTCTGGCGGCGCGTGGTGCGCGTGAGCAGACGCGCGCCCAGCGTGGCCTCCAATTGCGCGATGTGCTTGCCCACCATGACAGGGGAGATGTTGAACGCGCTGGCGGCTGCCGTGAAATTGCCGGCGTCGACCACCGCGACAAAAATCTCCATGCTGCGCAATTTGTCCATGATTGCTAACTGGTTGTTTGTAATGAACTTAATCTTAGCTCATTTATTCACGCCGTGATCGCCGCGATACTGGTTGCACTTAACCAGACAAGGAGTTGATCATGAAAATAGTCGTTATCGGTGCCTCGGGCACGGTGGGCAAATCGGTGGTGGAGGAACTGGGCAAGCGGCACGAGATCGCGACGGTGGGCGCGGGCAGTGGCCAGTACCGCGCCGATTTCACGGACATCGCGCAGGTGCGGGCGGCGTTCGAACAGATCGGCAAAGTCGACGCGGTGGTGGTGGCCGCCGGCGCGCTGCATTTCGGGCCGCTGTCGGAGTTCACGCCGGAGCAGTTCTACGTGGGCTTGAACAGCAAGTTGATGGGACAGGTGAATGTGGCGCTGGTGGCGCGCGAGTATCTGAACGACGGCGGGTCGATCACGCTCACCAGCGGCATCGTCGCGGACCAGCCGATCCGCAACGGCGCCAGCGCGACGATGGTCAACGCGGCGGTGGAGGGATTTGTGCGGGCGGCCGCGATCGAGCTGCCGCGCGGCCTGCGCATCAATGCCGTCAGCCCGACGGTGCTGGAGGAATCGATGGGCAGCTACGGTCCGTTCTTCATCGGCTTCGAACCGGTGGCGGGCAAGCGTGTGGCGTTGTCGTACGCGCGCAGCGTCGACGGCGCCCAGACCGGCCAAGTCTATCGCGCCTGGTGAAGGGGACGCCATGAAAGTGATCGTGATCGGTGCGACCGGCACCATCGGTTCAGCTGTCGTCGAGCAGTTGGGACGGCGCCATGAGATCGTCGGCGTCGGCGCGCGCGGCGGGCGCTATCGGGCCGACATCGCCGACATCGCCCAGGTGCGGGCGATGTTCGCGCAAGTCGGCAAGGTCGACGCGGTGGTGGTGGCCGCCGGCGCGCTGCATGTGGGGCCGTTCGATGAGCTGACGCCGGAGCACTTCCACATGGGCCTGCGCAGCAAGTTGATGGGACAGGTGAACGTGGCGCTGGCGGCACGGGATTATCTGAACGACGGCGGATCGATCACGCTCACCAGCGGCGTCGATACCGATCATCCGATACGCGGCGCGGTGGCGGCCAGCACGGCGAATGCGGCGGTGGTGGGTTTCGTGCGCGGCGCGGCGATCGAGCTGCCGCGCGGCCTGCGCATCAACGTTGTCAGTCCGACGGTGCTGGAGGAGTCGATGCCGATGTTCGGCCCTTTGTTCATCGGCTTCGAGCCGATCGCCGGCAAGCGCGCGGCGCTGGCGTATGCGCGCAGCGTCGACGGCGCGCAAACGGGGCAGGTGTACCGCGCCTGGTCGTGACCGCGATGCCTGGCGGTATTAAATTTGGCGAGGGAGTTGATGGCGTGACAATGAGTGAGTTTGTGGCCATTCCAAAGCGCGTATGCTGCGACTTCATCGATGACAGTGGGAAATCCCGTGTTCAAAACTCTGATTCGTCTGCTCGTTCTTTGCGCGCCGCTGCACGCGCTTGCCGCTTCTGCGCCCTTGGACATGCAAAGCCCGCCC